>JANMPK010000244.1:0-3098 GCA_031369825.1 Sphingomonadales bacterium | reverse complement strand
AAACCGCCGAACGCCCGGCGATCATCGTTGGCGGCGGAGCGCTACGTTACGAAGGCGTCCACGGTGCGGCGCTGGCCTTTGCCAAGAAGTATAAGCTGGTGCGCGATGGCTGGAATGGCTTCAACGTCCTGCACTTTGCTGCGGCACGCATGGGTGGTTTGATGCTCGGCTACGCGCATGACGGCGGCATCAAGGCACTGGCGACGAAGAAGCCCAAGCTGGCCTTCTTCCTTGGCGCGGATGAGGTCGATTATTCGCTCTTCACCGACAGCTTCAAAGTCTATGTCGGCCACCACGGCGATAACGGCGCGCATCATGCCGACGTCATCCTGCCCGGTGCAGCCTATAGCGAGAAATCAGGCACCTACGTAAACCTCGAAGGCCGCGTCCAGCGCGGCGAACGTGCAGTATTTCCTCCGGGCGATGCGCGTGAGGATTGGGCGATATTCCGTGCGCTGTCCGATGTACTCGGCAAGCGCCTGCCGTTCGATACGCTCGAACAACTCCGGGCCGAAATGGCGAAAGCAGTTCCAGCATTGGGCGTCGAAGGCCTCGCCAACTACGGTTGGAGCGAACCCAAACTCCCCGCCACCGTCAGCGGCAAAATCGCCGATTATCCGATCAAGGATTTCTACCTAACCAACGCCATCTGCCGCGCGTCGGAAACGATGCAGCGATGCTCCGCCGAACTGGTGCATAATGAGCAGTTTTTGGAGGCGGCGGAATGAGTAACTACCGCAGCATCCCGAATACTGTCATTCCCGACTTGATCGGGAATCCATGGCCTGAACCCTCGTGTTTGCGGAACGGTCAGGCCATGGATTCCCGCCTTCGCGGGAATGACAAGGTTGTTGTGGCGAGGGAGCGCGCACAATGACCGCCTTCTTCCAAAACCTCGGCATGTCCTATAACGGCGCATGGTTCGCTGCGACCATATCAGGCATTCTCCTCATCGCCTTCCCGCTGATGCTGGCCGTCGCGCTCATCATCTATTCCGAGCGCAAGTTATGGGCCGCCTTCGCCCTGCGTAAAGGCCCCAACGTCGTCGGTCCGTTCGGTATCCTCCAGTCCTTCGCCGATGGCCTCAAGGTATTCCTGCAAGAAACGATCATCCCGTCGGCGTCGAACCGTGGCCTGTTCCTGATCGCGCCGATCATCACCTTCACTGTCGCGTTGATGGCTTGGGCGGTTATTCCCTTTGCTGATGGCGTGGTTTTGTCGAACATCAATGTCGGCTTGCTCTACGTCCTAGCGATCAGCAGTCTTGGCGTTTACGGCATCATCATCGCGGGCTGGGCTTCGAACTCGAAATATCCGTTTTATTCGTCAATGCGCGCCGCCGCGCAGATGATTTCCTATGAAGTTTCAATAGGTTTCATCCTGATCTGCGTCGTCCTCTGGGCTGGCACGTTCAATATGGGCGGCATTATCGCAGGGCAGAAGGGGCATATTTTCGGCTTCATAAACGCTTACGGCCTCAACCCTTTGCTGTTCCCGATTGCCGTCATGTTCCTTATCAGCTCGATGGCCGAAACCGCGCGCGCGCCGTTCGATTTGACCGAGGCGGAGAGCGAAATCGTTGCCGGTTACCAGACCGAATATTCGTCGATGGCCTTTGCGCTCTTCTGGCTCGGCGAATATGCCAATGTGCTTTTGATGTGCGCGCTCAACGCGATCCTGTTCTGGGGCGGACATTTGCCGCCGGTCGATTGGGCGCCGTTGTATTTGGTGCCGGGCATCATCTGGTTTTTCGGCAAGATATTGGTGATGTTCTTCATCTTCGCCTGGGTCAAAGCCACCGTGCCGCGTTACCGTTATGACCAGTTGATGCGTTTGGGATGGAAAATATTCCTGCCGATTTCGCTGTTCTGGGTGTTTTTGGTGAGCGGCTATTTGATGCTGACTAGATATGGCACAGAAGAAAATACCGCGAGCAGAGTGGTAAAGGTCGACGCAAACTGGGCATGCAGTTTTGAAAATCCTTCGGGCGCGGAGAGCCAGATAACCTTTGTTGGAACGGAACCCGGCGTCGGGTCAGGTGCGACGACCTGGGCCGTGGCAAGTCCGGCTGTTTGGATGAACGAAAGAGTAGCGCTCAGTTATGACATCGGCATTGGTGGCAGCGGAACCATGCAATGGACCGGTAAATCAGGCGACAAGCTCAGCGCGGTTTTGAGCTGGTATGACGAAGCACCGCTTGTAGATGCAGCTTTTGGCGTGGAAGTCAAAAATCTTGAGACCGGTCAAGTGAACGCGGGCCCTTGTCGGCTTGTTGCCGACCAACAAAAGCAGAAATCAGTATGACCACCATAGCCCATCTCATCAAATCCTTCACCTTGTGGGAATTCATCAACGCGCATCTGATTACCTTGCGCTATTTCTTCAAACCGAAGGCAACGATCAATTATCCGTATGAGAAGAACCCGCTCTCTCCGCGTTTTCGTGGCGAACATGCGTTGCGGCGCTATCCCAATGGCGAGGAACGCTGCATCGCGTGCAAGCTGTGCGAGGCGGTGTGTCCGGCGCAGGCGATCACCATCGAGGCCGAACCGCGCGAGGACGGCAGTCGCCGCACCACGCGTTACGACATCGACATGACCAAGTGCATCTATTGCGGTTTCTGTCAGGAAGCGTGCCCGGTCGATGCCATCGTCGAGGGGCCGAATTTCGAATATGCCACCGAAACGCGCGAGGAATTGCTGTACGACAAGGACAAGCTCCTCGCCAACGGCGACAAATGGGAGCGCGCACTCGCCGCGAACCTTGCCGCCGATGCGGCCTATCGGTAAGGGCGGCGCGTGAATCATTTCTCTTTTCTTCTCCGTGTCTCCGCGCCTCCGCGTGAGTCATACTTTCTTTTGTTCACGCGGAGACGCGGAGACGCGGAGGGTGTCGCTTCATGATCCAAATCGTCAGTTTCTATCTCTTTGCTTCATTATTGATTGCGTCCGCCGCAATGGTTATTTTTGCGCGCAATCCGGTGCATAGTGTACTCTGGCTGATTGTCGCGTTCTTCAACGCGGCGGGGCTGATGGTGCTGATCGGCGCGGAGTTTATCGCGATGCTGCTGGTCATTGTCTATGTCGGCGCGGTCGCGG
>JANMPK010000223.1:0-3731 GCA_031369825.1 Sphingomonadales bacterium | reverse complement strand
CTAAAGCCTCAACAGCCCGCGTCATTGCCAACATCGTTGCCCGTAATATGTTGATTGTGTCGATTTCCTCGACCGAAGCGAGACCAACCGCCCAGCGGCATTTGGACTTTATCTCGGCCTCTAGAACGGCACGCCGTTTGGCGGATAGCTTTTTAGAATCATCAAGCCCGATTATGCCATCGTGGCAAAGCACCACTGCCGCCGCGACCACTGGCCCAGCGAGCGGTCCCCGGCCAGCCTCGTCTACGCCTACGATCATTCTCGGAAATCAGTCACATTTTGGTGCCCCAGTGGCCCATGTCCAGCGCCAAACCCGGGGGCCTCTAGAATCGCGATGCGGGTGAAGGATACCGCCCGGTCGAACGCATCGCTCAGCTTCATCCCCTGCCCTAGTCCGCAAGCAAAGGCGCTAGCTAAAGTGCAGCCGGTGCCGTGAGTGTCTTTGGTTTCGAAGCGCTTGCCCTGTAATTCCTTCACCAGTCCTTGTGACGATATAAGCTGGTCGACGATCCAGTTACCATCGGCATGGCCGCCTTTGACGAGAACGTGGCAACCATGCTGCAATATCGCATCCACCCCACCCAATGCCTCAAGCTCGGGCAGGTTCGGCGTTACAACCGATGCAATCGACATAAGCTTTTCAAACGTCCTGATCGTTGCAGCATCCGCCAAAACTGAACCGCTTGTCGCCACCATGACCGGATCAAACACAATCGGCACCGTCAATCGCGTCAAATAATCCGCAACAGCGTGGGCCGTTTCCGCGTTGCCGATCATCCCTATCTTCACCGCATCGACACCGATATCGCTGACGACGCTCTCTATTTGCGCAATCACCATTTCGGTTGGAATAAGATGCACCGCATCTACACCAAGCGTATTCTGCGCGGTAATCGCGGTAACAGCGGTCATCGCATAACCGCCCAGCATTGTAACGGTTTTGATATCAGCCTGAATACCTGCTCCGCCGCCGCTATCCGAACCAGCGATTATAAGAATACGCGCGGACTTTTGGTCGTCCATCACCCAGCGGCGACTCTAACCGCGTCGCAAATTGCATCGACCAACCGCTCGACCTTTGCCGCATCGTCGCCCTCTGCCATCACGCGGATTACGGGTTCGGTTCCCGATGGCCGGATAACCAGACGCCCGTTGCCCGCCAACTCTTTTTCGGCGTCGGCAATCACTGCTTGAACATTGGCATCTTCCAGCGGCTTTCCGCCGGAAAAGCGGACATTCTTCAAAAGCTGCGGCACGGGGTCAAACAGATGGAGCACCTCACTCGCTGGTTTGCCAGTTTCCACCAGCTGCGCGAGAACTTGCAAAGCGGCAATCGTGCCGTCGCCGGTTGTCGCATGGTCGAGCAAGATCATGTGCCCTGACTGCTCACCGCCGACATTTATGCCGTGATTACGCATTTCTTCGAGCACATAGCGGTCGCCTACATTAGCACGCACCAGTTTCAGATGCTGGCTTTGCAGATAGCGTTCCAGGCCGAGGTTAGACATCACCGTCGCAACGATACCGTTACCTGTCAATTTTCCTGCTTTGCTCATCGCGGTGCCCAGCAATGCCATTATCTGGTCGCCGTCAACTACCCGGCCCTTTTCATCGACGACAATCAGCCGGTCTGCATCGCCGTCGAGCGCAATACCGATATGCGCACCCGCAGCGACAACGGTTTCCTGCAAAGTAGCAACGTGGGAGGACCCGACTTTATCATTAATATTCTTACCATTGGGGCCAACCCCAATCGCCGTAACCTTCGCACCCAATTCCCAAATCGCGGCGGGCGCGACCTGATAGGCGGCACCGTTGGCGCAATCGAGCACGATGTGCAGACCATCAAAACGGATATGTTCGGGCAGCGACGCCTTTACCGCGTGAATATAGCGACCCCGCGCATCCTCGACCCGGCGTGCGCGACCAATATCGGGGGCATTGGCCAATTTGATGTCTTGCCCAAGCAACGCCTCAATCGCCATTTCGTCTGCGTCAGACAGCTTGAAACCATCAGGGCCAAACAGTTTTATCCCGTTATCTTCATAAGGATTATGGCTGGCCGAAATCATCACGCCCAAATCGGCACGCATTGAACGCGTCAGGAGCGCAACCGCAGGCGTCGGTATCGGGCCGAACTGCACGACATCCATGCCGACGCTGGTAAAGCCAGCGACCAGCGCACTTTCCATCATATAGCCCGAAAGCCTTGTATCCTTGCCGATGACGACGCGGTGCTTATGGTCGCCGCGCAAAAAGTGCGTACCCGCCGCCTGGCCTACTTTCATAGCGATTTCCGGGGTCATTGCGCCCTTGTTGGTCCGCCCCCTGATCCCGTCGGTTCCGAAATATTTCCGGCCCATATTTGTCCCTCTTTTAAGGCGTGCTTTGTTCGAGCTTTTCCCTAGACCATAGAGCAACGGCAGGCCAAGCACCTTATAGTCAAATATTGCAACACGCAGGCGGGTTTTCCGCTTGCACGCATTTTTACGGCCTGCATAAGGTGAGCAAACCTGCGGAGATTGCATTGATGAAAAAGGCTCTGATTGTTCTGGCGGCGCTGATTATAGGCGTCGTGCTCGGAGCGGAGATCGCGGGCGGCGTGCCGCTGCTGAAGCAGATTGCAGATGTTGTCGGAACGATGTGGCTGAATGCGCTGCGGATGACGGTAGTTCCGTTGGTGGTGTCGTTGCTGATCGTCGGCATCGTCCAGACCGCAGCGGCCGCAAAGGCCGGAAAACTGGCGGCGCGCGGTGTTGCCATTATGATCGCATTACTGTGGACCTCGTCGGCGATCGCCGCGATCATGATCCCGCTTCTCACCGGCGCATTCCCCATGCCTGCCGAGGCGCAAGCGGCGCTGACCGCTGCGCTGGGTGCCGCCCCGCCGCAGGAAGCAGCCGCGCCGTTCAGCCAGATATTGCAGCAGATTATTCCGACCAACCCGATAAAGTCCGCCGCCGAGACCGATATCTTGCCGCTGATCATTTTCACGCTCGCCTTCGCATTTGCTGTCGTACGCCTGCCCGAGGCAAAATGCGGAAGCATATTGGCGCTGTTCGACGGCGTTGCCGAAGCGATGGTGATGATCGTTGGTTGGGTGCTGGTGCTCGCACCAATCGGGGTGTTTGCGCTTGCCTATAGTCTTGGCGTTGTCGCTGGCACGCAGTCCTTCGCCGGCTTTGCCCATTATGTCGTGGTGCTTGTGCTGACCGGCGGCGTGATCTGGTTGTTGAGTTTTGCCATTGCGTGGCTCGGCGGCGGGCAGAACCCGCTGGCGTTCTTTCGCGCCGCGATCCCGGCACAAGCCGTCGCGATTTCCACGCAAAGTTCGCTTGCCTCGTTGCCAGCAATGCTCAAAGGCCTCGACCAGTTGGATGTCCGCACCGGCACTTCGGAAATCACCCTGCCCATTGCGGTTGCGCTGTTCCGTGCGACTGGTCCTGCGATGAACTTCGGTGTGGCTCTTTATGTTGCGCACTGGCTGGGCATCGAGCTCTCGGCGACACAAATTGCGCTTGGTCTCGCTGCCGGGGCTATCACGACGATGGGCGCAGTGTCGCTGCCCGGATCGATCAGCTTCATCAGCTCCTGCGCGCCAATCTGCCTAGTGATGGGCGTTCCCGTCGAACCATTGGGTCTGTTGGTTGCCATCGAAACATTTCCCGATATCATGCGAACTTTAGGTAATGTGACGATGGACATGGCCGTCACATCCACCGTCGATAATC
>JANMPK010000277.1:0-10590 GCA_031369825.1 Sphingomonadales bacterium | reverse complement strand
ATAGGATTGATTGCAACCCCGAAACTGGCTTGCTGCAAATAGCCGCCACGCTGACCAACAAGGGTGATGCGTCGCTGACCCTTGACGCGATGGCGACCGCCTGCCTGCCCATTCCGCAGACGATGACTGATATTATCGGTTTTTCCGGTCGGTGGTCCGGCGAATTCCGGCGCGAGCGCTTGGCCCGTTTCTCGGGGACTTATCTGCGCGAAAACAAGCGGGGGCGGACATCGCATGACAGCTTTCCCGCAATCATCCTTTGTGCGGACTCCACACGCGAACAAAGCGGCGAAGCCTATGCGTTGCATCTCGCTTGGAGTGGCAATCACAATATCCGCGTCGATAGCATCGCCGATGGGCGGGTCTTTGCCTCGATGGGAACACTGCTCTATCCCGGCGAAGTGAGATTGGCAGCAGGCGAAAGCTTTGCCAGCCCGGCAATTATCGCAGGATATAGCGCAAATGGGCTGTCGGCACTCAGCCGCCAATTTCATTCCCACGTCCGCAATAATTTGCTCCGGCCATCGGTTCGCAACCGCCCGCGTCCAGTGCATTATAACAGCTGGGAAGCCGTTTATTTCGATCATGACATCGACCGCTTGAAAGCAATGGCGGACAAGGCCGCCGCGATTGGTGTCGAGCGCTTTGTGCTCGATGATGGCTGGTTCGGGTCACGCCGCAACGACTTATCAGGCCTCGGCGACTGGACAGTTTCAGATGCTGTTTATCCAGAGGGATTAAAGCCGCTGATTGACCATGTCACTGGTTTGGGCATGGAAATGGGTATCTGGTTTGAACCCGAAATGGTCAATCCCGATAGCGATCTTTTCCGTGCACATCCCGACTGGGTTTTACAGATTGAGGGTGCCGATCAAATTCCCTTCCGCCATCAATATGTCCTCGATATCTCTCGGCCCGAAGTGTCCGAATATCTGTTTGGACATATCGACGCGATCCTGTCCGAATATGATATTGGTTACATAAAATGGGATATGAACCGCGATTTGAATCATCCCGGTGGCGCGGACGGAAGGCCCCGAGCCCATGCACAAGTACAAGCCCTATACGACTTGATCGACCGTATCCGCGCCGCCCATCCACGTGTCGAAATCGAAAGCTGCGCATCTGGAGGCGGGCGACCCGATATGGGTATCCTTGCCCATACCGACCGTATTTGGACATCGGACACCAACGACGCGATTGACCGTCAAGCGATCCAGCGCGGTGCCAGCTATTTCCTGCCGCTGAATGTCCTTGGCTCGCATGTCGGGCCACTGCATTGCCATGTCACCGGACGCACGCTGTCGATGGCGATGCGCGCAGCGACCGCATTAATGGGGCATATGGGGGCCGAGCTAAATCTGTTGACCGAGCCCGAAGCAGATTTGGAACAGCTGAAGGCCGCGATTGCACTTTACAAAGAGCACCGGGAATTATTGCACTCGGGCGACTTATACCGCCTCGATGCGCTTAAATATCTCAACGCATTTGGCGTGGTAGCATCTGACAAGAGCCAAGCCTTATTCTCGCTAGCCTATCTAACCGGCCATCACACTACATTGCCGACGCAATTGATGTTTGACGGCCTCGACCCGTCAGCACGCTACCGCATCCGTCTTGCTTGGCCAGAGGCTTGGAAACCGGTCATATCGCCCTGTATCATCGACGCAATGGAGCTGAACGCAGAGGGCAGCATATATAGCGGCGAGGCGTTGATGCGCGCTGGCATGCAATTGCCGCTTTCTTTTCCCGAAACGGTTTTGCTATTCCATTTGGCAAGGGAATGAAATTGAGAGCGGTGATATGAACAAGATGCCATATTATCACTATTTAAAAATTATTTTTTTCAATCAAGAATTTTATTCAGGATTTGAGTATCGGAAAAAACAATAGGCCTGATATGTATTTTATACTATTTTGATAGTATTTAAGCAGATGGTCGCTGTAAAGCTCTCTCTCGGTGCTATTACACTCATATTGGGCATATCGCCGGTTCGATTGAGCGCATTGTTGATATGCGGCACTGGTTCGAAACAGAAAGAGCCACCGCCCTTGGGTACGTAGACAACAGCAGCCGTCATTTCTGTCTCAATCTCCAAAGCAAGCGGGCGACCCGCCCACTCTATACGTGCTTTGCCATCCCATCCTGCGTAGCAATGGTCGATATCGCGCCCCGTAACCGCTCCGCCGTACCTAAAATCAAATTGACCAGAGGGTGGCACCACTTCGGTTGGCAATGCGTCCTCGCCCGACATCAGGACTCGCGGCGCTGAGAAGGTCAGATTTGCGCCTGCCTGATCAAAATAAGGATGATGGCCAAACGCAAGCGGTGCAGGCTTGTCAGCGCGGTTTGTCGCACTGAGCTTTATCTCCAAGGCTCCGTTACCAAGCACGAAGCTTTGTTTGGCTTCGAAAGACCAAGGCCAGCGCGCATCTGCTTCATAACGCAGCGTCAGTACGCAATGCCGGTTGCTTATCTCGGTTATCGTCCACTGTTCTTTCCAGCCGATGCCGTGAATGGCATGCGGCTCGGGCGCAAAATTGGGTGTCAGATCAATTTGCTGTCCCTCCCATGTGAAACGCGCATAGCCAATCCGGTTGGAAAATGGCACCAACGGAAATGATGCTAGAGAACGCGGTTCGCCATACGCGATGGCATCTGCATCGGCTCGGCGCAGCATGTCCTGCCCATTCACTGACCAGCCGATAATACTGCCGCCAAGCGCCGGGCAAAGTGTGCAGATGCTATTGCCATCGATGATACTGACCAGTTCGGGCAGTGGCATTATTGACCCTTCAAATCAGCGGATCGCAATTTGCTTACAACAAGCACTCGTCCAACCTCAATCGACTATGCCGCCAAAGCGGTGCGTATTGGCTCTGGCGTGATGGCCTTATGAAGCAACGATCTGGATGCTGGATATACAATTCCATCTGTTTCGGTGTCAAATATATCATATATCCAGCCGTGCGGGCTTTTTTGGCCGCTGGCGTTTAGTTATGGTATGCCATGTCGGTTCTAAGCGCATAGCGCCGATGCCGCAAAACCGTAACATAAGCATGGCACCCGCATTATAAGTCATCCAGAAAGGGTATATTAGTGCAGTCCGCCAAGGGGTTAATTCCCGTTACCAACGTCAAGAACCTGGCGGCGTCCCGCTATTTTAACCGCGAACTGTCGTGGTTGAAGTTCAATCAGCGCGTTCTGGAAGAGGCAGCAAACCCCGCACATCCTTTGTTGGAGAGGTTGCGGTTCCTGTCGATATCGGGAGCCAATCTGGACGAATTCTTCATGGTCCGTGTCGCCGGACTTCGCGGCCAGCAGCTGCGTAAGATCGAGGAGCTGTCGATAGATGGCCGCACCCCGTCGGAACAGTTGACCGCCACGGTCGAGGCTGCCGATGCGTTGATGGTGCAGCAACAAAAGCTTTGGAAAATACTCAAGCATCAATTGAAGGATGAAGGCATCAGGGTCATTGAACCTGCTGCTATTGCAAAATCGGCGCTGGCTGAGGTCGAGCGATATTTTCGTGAACAGATATTGCCGGTGCTTACTCCGCAAGCGCTTGATCCTGCACATCCGTTTCCGTTCATTCCCAACCAGGGTATCAGCTTGATTTTCGACATGCGCAGGCGGGATGACGGCGAAGTCGTGCGCCAGTTGGTGATGATCCCGGCATCGCTTCCACGCTTCGTCCGCGTGCCGGGCACTGGCACACGCTTTGTCACGCTTGAATCGCTGATCAAGCGTTTCGTCAGCCAGATGTTTCCTGACTATCTGCTCGTTGCAGCAGGCGCATTCCGGGTGATCCGCGACAGCGATATCGAGGTTGAGGAAGAGGCCGAAGATCTGGTTCGCTATTTCCGCAGCGCGATTAAAAGGCGACGGCGCGGCAAAATTATCCGGTTGAAGCTTGAAAAAGGCCTACCAGAAGAACTCGCTACCTTGATCCGCACGGAACTGGGTGCGGGTCGGTCAATCGTTGCTGAAACGGTCGGTTTTTTGGGTATTGGTGACTTGGCCCTGCTGGTTGAAGAAGATCGACCTGCGCTGAAATTCCCGCCTTATTCGCCGCGTTTCCCAGAACGTGTGCTGGAACATGACGGCGATTGTTTCGCTGCGATCAGGCAGAAAGATATTGTTGTCCATCACCCGTATGAAAGCTTTGACGTTGTGCTGGCTTTCTTGCAGCAGGCAGCACTTGACCCCGATGTAGTGGCAATCAAGCAGACGCTATATCGTGCAGGTAAGCAGTCGGCGGTGATCCGCGCGCTATGTGAGGCGGCGGAGGCCGGTAAATCGGTGACGGCTATTGTCGAATTGAAAGCGCGGTTTGACGAAGAGCAGAATCTGCACTGGGCATCGCAGCTGGAAAACTCAGGCGTGCAGGTCGTTTACGGCTTTGTCGACATGAAGACCCATGCAAAAATTTCGCTCGTCGTACGACGAGAGGCAGATGGTTTCCGCACATATTGCCATTTGGGCACGGGTAACTATCATCCGGTCACCGCGAAGGTTTACACAGACTTGAGCTTCTTCACCGCCGACCCACGCATCGGTCATGATGCGGGGCAGGTTTTCAATTATATTACGGGCTATATTCCACCCAATGATCTGAAGCTGCTGACGATGGCGCCGCTTGGCTTGCGCGAAAAAATACTGTCGCTGATTGATGAAGAAATTGCGCATGTCGCAGCGGGCAGACCCGGCGCGATATGGGTAAAGCTCAATTCACTGGTTGATAAGGCGGTGATCGACAAATTGTACGAAGCGAGCGAGGCAGGGGTCGAAATCGACCTTATTGTTCGCGGCGTGTGCTGTTTGCGGCCGGGTGTCAAAGGGATGTCATCGCGCATCAGGGTTAAATCGGTTATCGGTCGCTTTCTTGAACACAGCCGTATCTGGGCCTTTGGCAATGGTGCGGATCTGCCAAACCCTGCGGGTCGGGTCTATATTTCCTCGGCGGATTGGATGTCACGTAACTTTGACCGACGCGTCGAGTATATGCTACCGATCATGAACCCGACCGTGCACGACCAGATTCTTGATCAGGTTATGGTTGCAAACCTGCTCGACAATCAGCAAAGCTGGATGCTGCGGTCAGATGGCCGTTATGAAAGGGTAAAGGCTGGCGATATGCCATTCAATCTGCACCATTATTTCATGACCAATGCTTCGCTATCCGGACGCGGCGGGGCCTTGGCCGACGGGAATAAAGTGCCGACGCTTAGTCTCGTTCGGCGAAGATGAAGCCAGTCCGGCAAGCGGTTATTGATATCGGTTCGAATACCATAAGGCTGGTCGTTTATGCGGGCCTGCCACGCGCACCGATGCCCATTTACAATGAGAAAAGCCGTGTGGCGCTGGGTGCTTGCTTGGCGGGCGACGGGGTAATCGACGAACAGACAATGGCAAAGGCGCTCGCAGCGCTTGGCCGGTTTGAAACGCTCGCACGGTTGATGAAGGTTGATACGCTACGCGTTGTGGCGACCGCTGCGACCCGTGAAGCAAAAAACGGTCGCGCGCTGGTCGAACAGTCAGCAGCCCTTGGTATCCGCGTCGATGTACTCGACGGCGACACCGAGGCGACGGCAGCAGGGCTTGGCGTGCTGAGCGACAACCCGCATGCCAATGGCTATGTCGGTGACCTAGGTGGTGGCAGCCTTGAGTTGATCCGTGTTGCAAACGGCACGTTAGGAGAGCGCATATCGCTGCCGCTCGGCACGTTACGGCACAAGGCGCTGGCAGGAAAAACCACCAAACAAATCGCGCAGATGATTAAGGATTCGCTAGATCAAGCAAATGGTGATGCAGGGTTCGAGATTGAAAAAGGAATGCCCTTTTACTTTATCGGCGGCGCGTGGCGATCCTTCTCGCGGCTGCATATGCAGGTTTCGGGATACCCGCTCACCATATTGTCCAACTATCAAATGCCCCCGGACGCGCCTGCCGAATTGACCGCGCTGATCGGCGATCCAGTGGCGCTTGCGCAGACCAAAGTGGTCTCTGCGGCGCGATCGGCAGCATTGCCGGGGGCAACTGCATTGCTGGCGGCGCTTGTGCGGTTGTTCGAGCCCGATCGTTTAGTGACCAGCATTTACGGTTTACGCGAAGGGTTGCTTTTCGATCAGCTGTCAGAGGCCGAGCGACAGCAAGATCCGTTGATCGCGGCCGCCCGGTTCGAAGGCGAACGGCTGGCGCGTTTTCCCTTTCACGGCGATGTATTGGCAGATTGGATCGCACCTGTTTTTGCCGACCAAAGCGAAACTGATACAAGGCTGTGCCGCGCGGCCTGTCTGCTTGCCGATAGTGTGTGGAACGTGAACCCCGAGCACCGTGCCGATCACGCGCTTGATTTGGCGCTCGACGGCAATTGGCCCGGTGTTGTCGCCAGTGACCGTGCGGTCATTGCAGCGGCTTTGTGGACGGTCCATGCTGGCAAACGGTCATTGCCGGGTAAGCTCGCAATATTGGCGAGCCCTGGTGCGTTGGCGCAAGCGGTGATCTGGGGCCTTGCAATCCGGCTTGCCCAGCGGCTTGACGGCGGTACTGGCGGGGCGTTAGCCGATAGCAGGATTAACGGCGATAATCATGTCCTGAGTCTGCGACTTACCCGTCAAAGCACACGGCTACGTTCCAACACCCTGATGCGCCGCCTGCAAGTATTGGGGGATGCTTTGGGGTATCAGAAGGTTGAGTTGCTGGTCTGAGGGCAGGGCTTAGGCCGCTTTTTGGAGCAAAGGTTGCAGGGCATCGCTCAACGCCGACACAAACTGGTCGACGGTATTTTCCCAATCATAATAATGCGCCGCCGCCACACAGTCTTCAGCAGTGCAATCTAGCGCAGCTTTGATCGCGACCGATAGGTCTTCATCAAGAGCACCAACCTGTCCTGCATAAATACCATTCGGACCGTTACCCGCATCACCGACGACATCCAGCGGCCCTGCCACCGGATACCCAGCCACCGGTACGCCGCTCGCCATTGCTTCGACCATCACCAGACCGAACGTATCCGTCCGGCTTGGAAAAACAAACAAGTCGGCGGCGCTATATGCCGCCGCCAATTCTGCACCGGCCAGCTTGCCCAAGAAAAGGATATCGGGATATTTGCTGGCAAGCTGGGCGAGCATCGGACCATCGCCGACCACCACTTTGCTTCCCGGCACATCGGCAGACAGAAAAGCGTCCAGATTTTTTTCAATGGCAACGCGCCCGACCGAAAGCATAACGGGTTTGGCCAAATTGTTCATCGCGCTATGTGTTGGTTGTTCTGGGTGAAACAGACCAAGATCAACGCCGCGCGACCAGATTCTTGTCCTGGTTATACCGCGCTCTCTCAATTCGTCGCACAATCCTTGTGTTGCCACCAATACTGCACTCGATGGTGCATGAAACCGGCGCATCAATGGCCAGAACCGTTCAGCTGATAACCCTGTTCTGGCCGCAGCATAATCAGGAAAACGTGTGTGGAATGCGGTTGTAAACGGCATGTTGTTGGCAATGCACCATGCGCGCGCGCTCCAACCCAGTGGTCCCTCGGTTGATATATGGACAATGTCCGGACGTGTTTTACTTAGTATCCGGCGTACAGCCATTCTCGGCGCAACCGCCAGCCGGATTTCGCTATAGCCGGGGCAGGGCACAGTAAAAAATAGATCAGGCGTGATTAGATCGACCTGATAATCTCGGGCACGCAGGCGGGTGATCGTTTCATTCAGCGTGCGGACTACTCCGTTGACCTGAGGGAACCAGGCGTCGCTAACAATGACGATCCGTTTCACGCGCTAATCGCTTCCGGTTTAGCATAGGCCTTTATTTTGGCCGGCTTGGTCGCAGATTTTTGCAAGCGATCCCTGACATGGGCAGCCCATTCGAGGATCGACATTTGTCCAGCCGCGTCCTCAACCAAGGCCGTGCAGCTTTCGACCCAGTCGCCATCATTATAATAAGTGATATCACCGAACTGCCGGATTTCGGCGGTATGGATATGGCCGCATACAACCCCGTCGAGGCCGCGAAGTTGTGCCTCATGCGCTACGGCTTCTTCAAACTGGAACACAAACTGGACGGCGTTCTTCACCTTTTTCTTCATATGTGCCGACAGCGACCAATAGGGCATTTTGAGCCGTTTTCTAATCGCGTTGAACCAGATGTTTGCCGATAGCAGCAACGAGTAAGCAGCATCCCCCAAGAATGCGAGCCACTTGGCATAAAGCACCACGCCGTCGAACATATCGCCGTGTACAACCAGCAGACGGCGGTTGTCTGCTGTCACATGGATCGCTTCTTCTA
Source organism: Sphingomonadales bacterium (assembly GCA_031369825.1). Taxonomy (GTDB): domain Bacteria; phylum Pseudomonadota; class Alphaproteobacteria; order Sphingomonadales; family Sphingomonadaceae; genus Sphingorhabdus_B. Next base: position 2,294 of record JANMPK010000277.1, on the reverse strand, counting down.
TGACTTCGATACCACCAAAGTTGAAACCGACATATTGGCGGAACATTTCGTCGTGGTTGCCGGGCACAAAAATAACCCGTGTGCCGCGTGTGGCCATCTTCAATATACGGCGAACCACATCATTGTGCCGAGCCGGCCAATACCAACCTTTACGTAAACGCCAGCCGTCGACAATGTCACCGACGAGATAAAGTGTCTCGCACTCGACCGAATGCAGAAAATCGACAAGCAAATCGGCATTACAGCCCGCCGTCCCCAAGTGGATATCGGAAATCCAGATCGTGCGGTATTTCATTTTGGGAGTGAAACTGCGTGGTTCGGGGGCGTTGACCCATTCTCTAAAACCACCGCCACTGTCTAATTGCGGGAAAGCGGCATTCCCGTTGTGATGGATTTTGGCTTGTTTGCTTTGGCCATCCGTCATGCTGTTATCCCCGATAATTGCAGTCTGGGTTAGCGCATACAGGGTTCACATGACGGAATAGAGTGGGAGCGTTGACAGATTAACGACCACGTAGCTGCAAAAATGACTATTATATGACAAATATATTGCAGTTTATGTCATTTAACTGTAATAATAGGGCATGTTTCTGAGGAGAGATGCCATGAAGTCGTTATTTGTTAGCATGTTGGTTGTCGTTTCGACCGCCGGAGTCGCGCATGCCGAGCAGGCATCAAGTGGCGAAATTGGCTATTCACGCGGTTCGCTTGGTTATGATGCGTTGATCGCTGGCGACAATAATCGTGCAATTGCACAAATACTGGCGGACGAAAAAGTCAGCCGCAATGATCCGGCTCGGCTGATCAATCTTGGCCAAGCTTATGCGCGAACGGGTCGTATATCAGAAGCGACGCAGCTGTTTACGGCCGTTATCAAAAGCCAGAACGAGTTGGATCTGATTTTGGCTGATGGCAGCGTTATGAATTCGAGGGATGCCGCCAAACAGGCATTGGCGAAACTTCAATCGCGGATGGCATCGCGCTAATCTTTTAATACCGAAACTACCGAACGCGGGCTGGCAACAGCCCGCCTTTTCTTTTGTTTCCACAAGATAAATTAATTGCTGCAACGCAAAACCGTCAATGTCACATTAGTGACCTGAAACATTCTCTCAACTGAAATGCTGCAACCACAACGCCGTCACAGGTGATCCCTAACCGCGATTTCTGACAACGGGTGGGGCCGACACTGATTCGCCGCTGGTCCGTTGCATGTGCCTGAACATAGGCAAGATATTTTGTTGCGGAGAATCATAATGTTAGACCCAAAATTGCGTGGGATCATATATGCGACAGCGGCTGCCGCTCTCGTTTCAGGTTGCGGTGCCGACGATATCGCCTCGCCGGGCACTGGTGGAAATATTACCATTAACAATCCGGCAGCTCCGCCGCCTCCCCCGCCCCCTCCACCGCCTAGTACAGTCACTGCTGCCGGTGGGTGCCCGACGATCTCCGATCCGCAGGGGCTTCGCAATGCGGGAACGATTTCTGGACCAACAGGCACCTATCGTGTCTGTGAACTGCCCAGTCATTTACGAGTATCAAGCACGCTGCCAAAAATCACTGGCTTGCTTTATTCCATCAACGGCCGCGTAGACGTCGGCTGCGATGGCGGCTTTAGAGCACCGACAGTTGCGGCGCCTGTAACTTCGTCAACCGTTGCCCCCGCATGTGCCACTCCATTGACCGCAGACACCAACGTCACATTGACCATTGAGCCGGGCGCAATTCTCTATGGCGTCACGGGTCAATCATGGATTGCAGTTAATCGCGGCAATAGAATTTCTGCGGTTGGTACTGCTGCGCTTCCAATCATTTTCACCAGCGAAAACAATGTCACTGGCCTTAACAGCGATACATCGCAGGGCCAATGGGGTGGTGTTGTGCTCTTAGGCCGTGGCATTATAACTGATTGTAACTCCGGTTCGGTTGCTTCGAATACATGCGAGCGCGACACGGAAGGTTCAGCCAACCTTGCGCGCTATGGCGGCACAGACAATGCCTATAATGCAGGCCGGATGAGCTATGTTCAGATACGCTATTCGGGCTTCGTGTTAGGTTTGAACCGGGAATTACAGGCGCTTACTGCTGAAGGCATCGGCACCGGAACAATTCTTGACCATATCCAGTCGCACAACAGTTCCGACGATGGTGCAGAATTCTTCGGTGGCGCGATCAACATGAAATATTACGTTGCAACCGGTGCTGACGATGACAGCCTCGATATCGATACCGGCGCGCAGGCCAATATCCAATATGCGCTGCTTATTCAGCGTTCGGGCCGTGGTGATGCG
>JANMPK010000154.1:0-4067 GCA_031369825.1 Sphingomonadales bacterium | reverse complement strand
GGCGAAGCGACCACGACCATGTTCATATGGCACGCCTTCAATCGGCGGGGTCTGATAGCCAATGCAGGTGATTACCATCGAGCAGTCGAGCGAGTAGGTTTCGCCGGTGCTAACGCTACGCAGCTGGTCATCAAGCGCGGTGCGTTCAATGACTATGCGCTCCACCTTGCCATCGCCCTCGATTGCGACCGGAGCAGCAAAGAAATCGAAATTGATGCTGACAGTCTTGTCTGCGCGAAATGCCTCTGGAATGGCGGCGAACTCGCGTAAATGCGTCACCGACTTGCGCATTCCGGGTTCGAGCAGCGCATCATCACCCAAGTCAGGCAAATCGGCCTGTTCGATACGCGGTGTTGCCCGTTCGAGATGCCCCAGTTCGCCCAGCTCCTTTGGCGTCATTGCAATCTGGTGCGGACCGCGGCGTCCCAGGATCGTTACTTCCTCGGTATTGGCCTTCTCCAGCGCATCAAGCGCATGGCCGACGATATCCGACGCAGCAAATTCTGCGCGGGTCTTTGACAGTATCCGGGCGACGTCAAGCGCAACATTGCCATTGCCGATGACCACCACATGCTTGCCATCCAGCGGCGGCGCGAGGTCGGCAAAATCGGGATGGCCGTTATACCAGCCGACAAAGGCTGCACTGCCCAGCACACCGGGAATAGCGCCGCCGGGAATGTCTAGCTTGCGGTCATTGGGCGCACCGGTCGCCAGCACCACCGCGTCATACAGGCCATTCAGTTCGTCTATGCTAACGTCTTTGCCGACGCTGACATTGCCGACAAAGCGCACATTGTCGGACAACGCGACTTTCTCGTACCGGTTGGATACCGCCTTGATTGATTGATGGTCGGGCGCAACGCCAAATCGGATCAGGCCAAATGGCACTGGCAGACGGTCGATGATGTCAACACGCACATCATCGCCAAATTTCTTCTGTGCGGCTTCAGCGGTATAATATCCCGCTGGCCCCGAACCGATTATCGCAATATGGCGCATGCGACTCTCCCCTTCCCCACCAATCTTGATTCGATACGCTAGCGGGGTTGGTGCGAAAGGAAAGAGGCGATCAAGCTGCCTTGCGTGTCGCCTCTATGTTGCGGTCGAGGAACCCGCGGATTGCCGCGATGCTTTCCTCGACATGGCTCAGCAGGAACAGATGCCCGCCATCCTCGATCACCATCAATTCGCTATTCGGAATAAGGAACGCCAGAAACTTGCCATTGGCCACAGGAACAATCTGGTCATCGCCGCCCATCATGATCAGCGTTTCGGTTTTCATAAACGGCAGGAATGGTGCGCTGGTCCAGCCCATCATCGCCATCAGCTGATAGAAATAGCCGGTCTTCGATGGCGGTTTCAGGCGGTCGATATGCTCGGCCTTGTTGCCAACCATGCCACCGTAAAGCGTCTTGAAATGCTTTGCCATATAATCGGGGTCGATATAGCGGCGCGGGTCAGCCATTTTGATGAGCGCAGCGGGATTGCCCGGCACCATCAGCATCCCCGCGCTGGTCGCCACGAGAATAAGCTTGTTGGAGCGCGCGCTGTTCTGGATGGCAAATTGCTGCGCCATCGCCCCGCCCCAGCTGACGCCCATGACGTCGACCAGCGGCATTGCAAACCGGTCGAGCAGCAACGCCGCAATCCGCGCCATCAGAATGGCATTATAAGGCACCACCGGATCGGGTGAGCCGCCAATCCCCGGCATGTCGAACGTGATAAAATCACGGTCATCGAGCAACTCCGCCATCGGCGCCATCGCCTCAATATTCGCGCCAATCCCGTTAAATAACAGGATCGGGAGATTGTCAGTCGACTTGCTAGAGCGCCAGACCGCAACCCGCAAAACGCGACCATCGACGGTTTCCATGCTGTAAACTGGCTCACGGCCCTTGCTCATATGTGTCTTCCCTGCCCTGTTTTAGGGTCGCGGGGATGGTTTAACCGAACGGTTAGATGGTGCAAGCCAATTTGTGGTTGCGCAGCGCCTTGCCATTGGATCAAGCTTTATCTTGTATAAACCACTTCTCGTCGCACGGAATGCTCCAATCTAACAGTTAACTTGGATTTTACCTCAAAAAATTGACAAAAACATAAGTAAGAAAATACAGGTTAATTGACATAAATTGAATCAAGAGATATAAATAATTCTTCAAAAAACGAGTCGCACTAACATAAATGTTGACCTCATCTATTTGGGGAGTACTCACTTTGACCAAATACTTTATCATTGCCTTTGCAAAAAACCTGGATGATTTGCGCAAACTGCCCGAGTTCGATCTCGACCTTTTTGCCAGCACCGCCAAGCCCTCCCGCACATTCGAGGAACTCGGCTTTCAAATAGATGGGCTGCTGACCGTTCCCGAAATCAAAAAACTGGTCGAGGCAGGGTATCGCGTCCTGATTGAAGATCCCGTGAAAAAGCGCGCAGGTGCTCAGGCGGGGACGCTCAGCTTCAAACAATGGCTTGAGCAAATGGAAGAGAAGCTGAAGCGCCAGCGTCTCGTCGCCTAGTCGGCCTGATTGCCCGACCTACCATAGCCTCCTCAACCCCAAATCTTCGGAGTGCGCCATGCCTTATATGACAATTTCGGCCATTAACTCAGCCATAGATCATATTGCCGCCACCTACCCGGCAATCGCCTCGGTTTCTAATCTGCCCAACAAATCAGTTGGGAACCGCGATATCAAGCAACTAAAAATCGCAAATGGCTCCGGTGCCAATCGGGCCGGGGTTCTTTTCCTCGGTGGCACGCATGCGCGCGAGTTGGTCAATCCGGAAGCAGTACTCGCGTTCGCCCTTAAACTTTGCGACGCTTATGTTAACGACACGGGCATTGCGTTCGGGCCGAAAACCTATTCCTCAACGACGGTGAAACAGCTTGTAGATGTACTGGACCTGTTCCTTATCCCGTTGGTCAACCCCGATGGCCGCAATCACTGCATGGTAGCGGGTGGCGATCCGATGTGGCGTAAAAACCGGTCGACCAACGCGGGCAGCCCTTGTCGTGGTGTGGACCTGAACCGCAACAGCGATTTTCTGTGGCCTAGCGGCATCGGCACAAGTTCGAGCGCATGCAGCGATATATTCAAAGGACCGGCTGCGTTTTCGGAACCTGAGACGCGTAACGTCAAGGCTATGCTGGACGCCAATCCCAACATCGCGTCCATGATCGACATTCATTCCTATTCGGAGCTCGTTCTATACCCGTGGGGCGATGACGACACTCAGACTGGCGACCCCAATCAGAATTTCCAGAATCCGGCCTTTAATGGGCAGCGTGGGGTTACCATGTCAGGATATGCCGAATATATGCCGCCCGGCGACCTCGAAGATTTTGTCCGGGTGGCCGAGCGTATCAGGGACGGAATTGCAGCGGTGCGTGGACATGCTTACACCGTGCAACCAAGCGTTCAACTTTACCCCACGTCCGGAACCTTCAAGGATTACGCTTACTCCCGGCACTATGTCGATACGGGATTGCGACGCGTACTCGCATTCACTTTGGAAACCGGCCTGCAATTTCAACCCGGCGACGCGGAAAAAGACCAGATTATCGAAGAAGTCGGCCCCGGTCTGGTCGAATGTATGTTGGATACCATGTGTCCAGGTGATGTCGTTGCCGACTTGCTCGATGCAATTTTCCCGATGCGCATGATGCGGGCGTTCCGTGAGCAGAATATGCGTTCATCGTCGAGTGGCGCTCGCTACATGGCGCTTTTGGGCCGACACCGGCGCGAGCTCGTCCAGCTAGTCTTGAAGCGCAAACCGGCGCGCAGCGCTGCAAAAGCCGCACTGGAAGTCGCGGCGAAGCTGACTGAAAAGCCAGGTGCAAAAATTTCTGCCGAGGACACCAAGAAGATCATGGGCGCTTTTGAAGAAACCCGGCCATTTGCAAGCAAGGATCTGAAGGCGGCGTTCGCAGAGCTTGAGAAGGAGATGACGCTGGTCGAGGGACAAACGCTGTCCGGCGCTCTCGTCAGTCTCGACAAGCATTTTGGGCAGCGGGGAAAGGTAAAGGATAGGGTCAGGACCTAGTTCCGGCCCCCTTACTCCAGAACAT
>JANMPK010000138.1:0-4825 GCA_031369825.1 Sphingomonadales bacterium | reverse complement strand
GGGGTCGAACCACCGGGAAAGGCAACCAGCGCCTGCCCGCGCGCATCCAGCGCGCTTTCGATGATGAAGCTAACATCGCCGACCACCGCGTCGATCATGTCTTCGGCGACATCAAATTCCCAATATTCAATCTCTTCGGCCATCGCCCGGATACTCCGCTTATTGTTTGAGCGCCGCTGCGGCGCGCGCTGCGGCTTCAATCGCCACAACGTCAGGCGTCCCTTTACCAACAAGCCAGCTGCCGCCAACACATAAAATTTCGGGAACAACAAGCCAATCGGCAGCCGTTTCCTGTTTGATGCCGCCAGTTGGGCAGAATTTACACTGCCCGAAAGGGCCAATTAACGATTTGAGGGCTGGAAGCCCGCCATTGGCCTCCGCCGGGAAGAATTTGAAATGGGTCAGGCCCAGATCAAACCCGCGCATGATATCGCTTGCATTGGCAATGCCGGGAAGGAACGGAATGCCCTTGGCTACCGCAGCTTTGCCCAGATTATCGGTTAGGCCGGGGGAAACGATGAACTCGGCACCTGCAGCAATTGCGCTTTCCAGGCCGGGTATGTCAACAATGGTCCCAGCCCCCACAATCGCGCCGGACACTTTTTTCATTTCGGCTATCGCATCCAAACCCGCAGCTGTGCGAAGCGTCACCTCAAGTACCCGCAAACCACCGGCGACCAACGCCTCCGCAATCGGGCGGGCGTGGGCTGCATCTTCGATCACCAGAACGGGAATGACAGGTGCCGTGCGCATGATGGTTTCAATTGGGCTCATTGGGCATGTTCCTGGGCAAATGCGGCAGCGGCACCAAATAGGCCCGGCTGCGGATGGGTGATGAGTTTGACCGGCAGCGAGGCCATCAGGCCTTCAAACCGTCCTTTTGCGGTAAAACGCTCGGCGAAACCAGAGCGGATGAGCGTGTCCTTGATCCGCAGACCCAAGCCGCCAGCGATAACTACCGCTGATCCGCCCTGCGCCAGCGCGATGTCGCCTGCGACGCTGCCCAGCGACAGGCAGAAACGGTCTACGGCAGCGGCAGCGAGGCTGTCCGAGCCCGATGTGCCCAATTCCCATAACGTCTTGTCGTCATGTTGCTGGACAGCGCGGCCTTCCATCGCGGCGAGTGCCTCGTAAATGTCGGAAATTCCGGGGCCTGCAACCACGCGCTCTACGGACACCCTACGATGCCGTTTACGCAGGCGCGCGAGAATTGCGTCCTCAATGCTGTCGAGCGGCGCAAAATCGACATGGCCGCCTTCGGTCGCCTGGACATGATAGCCCCCCGCATTACGCCACACATGGGCGACGCCTAGCCCGGTGCCCGGACCCATGATGCTGATGGTGCCGGTCGGCGGTAACGGCACGTCAGGGCCACATAAATGGAGGAAATGCTCGTCCCCGGCCTGCGCGACGGCGTGGCCGACTGCGCCAAAATCATTTACGACAGTGTAGTGGTCTACGTTCAGTTTCTCGCAAATCAAAGCTGGCCGGATAATCCAAGGATTGTTGGTGAGCTTGATCAGTTCGCCGTCTACCGGTCCTGCAATGGCAATCGAAGCGGCTCTTGGCAGTTGCTCTCCGCAAATCCGGCCAAAATCTTCCCATGCCGTCTGGAAACTGGCATGTTCGGCGGTTTTAAGGGTAACGGCATCACCGAGTTCGACAACGCGGCCGCCTTCGACTTTGGCCATCGCAAAACGGGCATGGGTACCGCCAATATCGACCGATACAATTTGGGTCATAAACCAGCCGCCGCCAACATCGCCGATCCGCCCTTTTCCGCTTCATCAGCAGTCGCGCGCATCAATGCAAACAGCTCGCGACCTGTGCCTACATGCTGCGGTGGCATAGGCACAGGCATCCGTGCCGCCCATTCGGCTGCATCGACGAGAACATCCAGCGCACCGCGGCTGGCACACAGGCGGACGATATCTCCATCTTGCAGCCTAGCAATAGCACCACCGCGCGCGCCTTCGGGGCTGAGATGGATCGCGGCAGGCACCTTACCCGACGCCCCCGACATCCGGCCATCGGTGACGAGCGCGACCTTGAAACCCTTATCCTGTAACACGCCAAGCGGCGGGGTCAGTTTGTGCAATTCAGGCATGCCATTGGCTGCTGGGCCCTGGAAGCGGATAACGACGATGACATCCCGGTCTAGCTCGCCAGCCTTGAATGCCGCAAGCGCGTCGTTTTGGTCGACAAAACAGCGCACTGGCGCTTCGATGGTCCAGCGCAATTCATCAACCGCGCTGGTCTTGAACGTCGCGCGGCCCAGATTTCCGGTCACCAGCCGCATCCCGCCGTCGGCACTGAACGGATTAGCGGGCGGACGCAGCATCGTTTCGTCAGCGGTGACCGCAACGGCATCGCGCCATATCAACGCCTCACCATCGAGCGCCGGTTCCTGCCCGTAAGCGGTTAGATCGTCTTCCGCGACGGTCATAATGTCACGGTGGAGCAAACCGGCATCGAGCAACTCGCGGATAACAAAGCCCATGCCGCCTGCCGCGTGAAAATGGTTCACATCGCCAGAGCCATTGGGATAAATCCGCGTGACCAGTGGCACTACTGAAGACAGCTGGTCCATATCTTCCCAGTCGATGATGATGCCAGCCGCGCGGGCAATCGCCGGAATATGGAGTGCATGGTTTGTCGATCCGCCGGTCGCAAGCAGGCCAACGCATGCGTTCACGATAGCCTTTTCGTCAATGCACAAGCCAAGCGGGCGGTAGTCATCGCCTTCCCAACCGATCTCGGTCAACCGGTGAACGGCAGCACGCGTCAGTTCTGTGCGCAATTTCGTGCCGGGATTGATGAATGCAGCACCGGGCATATGCAGCCCCATAACCTCCATCATCATCTGGTTAGAATTGGCGGTGCCGTAAAAAGTGCAGGTGCCAGCCCCGTGATAGGAAGCGGCCTCCGCTTCCAGCAATTCGGTGCGACCTACTTTGCCCTCGGCATAAAGCTGGCGAATGCGTTGCTTTTCTTTGTTGGCAAGGCCCGAAGGCATCGGCCCGGCAGGAACCAATATTGTCGGCAAGTGGCCGAAACGCAACGCGCCGATCAACAGACCGGGCACAATCTTGTCGCAAATTCCAAGCATTGCGACGCTTTCGAACATCCCGTGGCTTAGGCCAACTGCGGTCGCCATCGCAATAACATCGCGGCTGAACAGTGACAGTTCCATCGAATCCTGACCCTGTGTCACGCCGTCGCACATAGCCGGAACGCTGCCAGCAACTTGTGCAGTCGCGCCGACCTCGCGGGCAAAAATCTTCATCTGCTCGGGATAACGGCCATAAGGCTGATGCGCCGACAGCATGTCGTTATAGGCGCTGACGATACCGATATTCATCGACTTGCCGCCACGAATAGCGGCTTTGTCATCGCCGCTCGCGGCAAAACCATGTGCGAGATTGCCACAGCTAAGCGTTGGACGGTTGACGCCCGCATCACGCTGCTTTGCGATCAGATCGAGATAGGCGGCGCGACCCGGCTTGGACCGCTCGATTATCCGCGCGGTCACCGCCTCCAATGTGGCGTGCATCTTACTCATGCCAGCTCACCCCGTCACGTTCGGCAAGTGCAATTGCGGCGTTCGGTCCCCAGCTTCCCGCGCCATAATTTCGTGGCTTCAAACCAGTCGAGGTCCACAGCGCACGGATCGCGTCAATCCATTTCCACTGCGCCTCAACCTCGTCGCGGCGGACGAATAAGGTCTGGTCGCCTTCGATCAGGTCAAGCAACAAACGCTCATAGGCAATACGGCGCCGCGATCCGGCAAAGGCTGTGGTCAGCGACAAATCAAGCGGCACTTCGCGCAAGGTCACGCCGCCACGGTCAAGCCCTGGCTCCTTGGCCATGACCAGCAACCGCACATATTCCTCGGGTTGCAAACGGATGATCAGCGTGTTGGCATCCAGCCGACCGCCGCGGTCACGAAATACATTATGCGGGACCGGTTTGAACTGGATCACAATCTCGCTGCGCCGTTCGGGCAAGCGCTTTCCGGTGCGTAGGAAGAATGGCACGCCCTGCCATCGCCAATTATCGACATAGGCCTTGATCGCCACGAACGTTTCTGTGTCGGATGGTTTGCCGAGGTCACTGTCATAGCTTTTGACCGCCTCGCCCTTGACCGCACCTTCACTATATTGGCCGGTAACGATATCACCCTCAATAACCGGACGCAGAGCGCGCAACACCTTCACTTTCTCGTCACGGATTGCGGTCGCGTCCAAATTGGCAGGCGGCTCCATAGCGGTCAGCGCCAGCAATTGCAGCATATGGTTCTGCACCATGTCACGCATCGCGCCGGTATCGTCGTAAAAGCCTGCGCGGCCCTCAAGCCCGACTGTTTCGCTGACAGTAATCTCCACATGCTCGATGGCGTTGGCGTTCCACAGCGGTTCAAACAGCATATTGGCAAAGCGCAGAGCCATAAGGTTCTGCACTGTCTCTTTACCGAGATAATGGTCGATACGAAAGGTGCGCTTTTCCGGGAAAACCGCATTAACCGCGTCGTTGATATGACAGGAGGATGCCAAGTCATTGCCAAGTGGTTTTTCAAGACCGATGCGGACATTGTTGCCCGCTAAGCCTGCGCCGTGCAGGCCTTTTATTGTGGGTTCAAAGAGCGACGGAGCGGTGGATAAGAAGATCGACAGCCCGCCTGATATATCTCCAATTTTGGTCGAAAGATCGGCAAAGCCTTCGGCCTTAGAGGCATCGAGCGCCTGATAGTGCAAACGCTGCAAAAAGGCATCCATCATACCCTCAGCTTTGCGGTCATCGGGCAGAAACTCGCACAACGCAGTTC
>JANMPK010000102.1:0-2530 GCA_031369825.1 Sphingomonadales bacterium | reverse complement strand
ACGCAGAGTTCTTTTTCCTATTAGACCCGCTGTTAAAGGTGGGTCTTTTTTTTAAGCAGATTGTGCGTATAGTCCTCCGGAAACGGAATGGTCGCATGCTAAACGTTCAATATCAAGCCCCTGTCGAGGAGCTGGCGTCGCTTATATCCTCCTTTTACCGGCTGGATTATGAAGGCGATAGTTTCAGCGAAATCGAAAGAGCTGATCGGGCACAGTTCCGGTTTCATTTGGTTGGTGGTGGCAAATATCATTTTGCCACCGGATTTGTATCGCCGTCTTATCCGGTGATGATTACCGGCCCAACGAGTGGGCCGGTCAATGCTGTTGCTGATGGTACGCTGACAATCTTCGGTTGGGGCATGTCGCATGCCGGCTGGGCCGCTTTGATGGGCAAAGATGCCGAATCCCGTGTAGATACTGCCTTTGACGCGCGCGAGATTTTCGGTGACCGCATAATGGAATTGCGCGATCAATTGATCGCCAACGCAGATTTCGCAAGCCAAGTGGATATCGGCTCACAAGCAGCGCGGGAAATATACAGTCACTCTGACACTGCACCGTTCGAATTTACCAATAAGGTCGATACTTGGTTGGCCAAACATATCGACCCCGATGTTGATCTGTTAGCCGCCGCAACCGGCCTTTCACCGCGCCAGTTAGAGCGCATGACCAAACGTTATTACGGCATGCCGCCAAAGAAGCTGGCGCGAAAATACCGCGCACTAAGGGCGGCGCAGGCACTTGCGCATGGCGACAGTCTGGATGACACAGGTCTTGGGCTGGCATTTTATGACCAGTCGCACCTTATCCGTGAGTTGAAGGAATTTACCGGCCTGACACCCAGCCAGCTAAAGTCGGGCCAATCGGAGCTCACCCAAGCGACGATGGATGGCAGGCGCTCGCTAACCGGAAAAGTTAGCGGCCTGATTTCCGAGAGCTAAGCCTCATTCATCCTTTGAAACTATTTTGTCTGTGCGGCTTTGATTTTGGGGTGCTTTGCGACGCCGTAAATTGGCGCGCAGTGCTTCACGCAATCGCTCGGCCTTGATCCGTTCTTTGTCCGCTACATCTTTTGCCATAGTAACGCGATGGCAAATACCTACGAAACGCGCAAGCGGCTTGACAATTGCCCCACCGCTTCGCATAGGGCCGCACCTTCGACAGCTGCTGCTGTAGCTCAGTGGTAGAGCGCGTCATTGGTAATGACGAGGTCGGGAGTTCAATCCTCCCCAGCAGCACCATTCTTCAAAAATTTACGACAGTTCCAGACGTGCACAGTAATCGCCTGTTGTGCGTAGCAACCCTGACGCCCATAAGCCACTGGTGCCAGCCCCTCATATCATCGCAGCGATCCTTTGGGCGGTCATTCTGGGTGGGGCCGGAGGTGTGTTGACAACCATCGGGCCGTGGTATCGCAATCTTAAAAAACCAGCGTGGCAGCCACCGGACTGGCTTTTCGGGCCGGCATGGACGCTCATCCTAGGGCTTGCCGCATGGGCCGCCATATTGGCTTGGGACGGTGCAGCAGATGATGCGGGTCGAACGACAATCATTGTTCTGTATGCGGTTAATTTCGTCTGCCATTTCGTATGGTCTCCGCTGTTTTTTACCCTCAAGCGTCCTGACTGGTCACTGATCGAGGTGGTGTTTCTTTGGGGTTCAGTGCTGGCGCTGTGCATCGGGCTACGGCCATACTCCGTACTCGCGAGCTGGCTGATTGTGCCCTATTTTATCTGGGTAAGCTTTGCCGCCATATTAAACCTGTTCATTGTCAGGCTAAATGGCCCTTTCAGCGGTGCTACACTTAAGCGCTGAAAAGCCAAATACCGCCGCAATGCTCTTGATGGCTTTTAAACTATCGCCATCTCGTTCAGCCCCAAGTCACCAAGGCGGTGACATCAGCATCTGCTGAAGCTTCAATCTGCCAAGGCGCGCTAAGCCTCAATTTCCGTGATATATGAAGGCGTTTCCCTTACGTATGAAAATTTTCCGCATGTTCTCATCAGCTGCGCATGACATGGCTATCGACCTTGGGACCGTTAACACCGTTGTTTATGTTCGGGATAAAGGCATCGTTCTGAATGAGCCATCTGTAGTCGCGCTGGAAACGCGTGATGGAATCCGGAGGGTCAAGGTTGTCGGCAACGAGGCAAAGCTGATGATGGGTAAGACGCCGAACAACATTCAGACGATCCGCCCGCTCCGTGACGGCGTAATCGCTGACATTGATGTTGCCGAGCAGATGATCAAGCACTTCATCAATAAGGCATTGGGTGGATCGACCCGCCTGCCCCGTCATTATAATGTCGTGATCTGTGTTCCATCCAGCTCAACAATGGTTGAACGCCGCGCCATCAGAGACGCCGCATCCAATGCCGGCGCCTCACTGGTCCAATTAATTGAAGAACCGCTGGCAGCGGCAATCGGTGCAGGATTGCCAGTGACCAAGCCTATAGGAGCGATGGTTGTGGACATCGGCGGAGGAACGACTGAAGTTGCCGTCCTTTCATTGAGCGGCATAGCCTATAGC
>JANMPK010000081.1:0-3491 GCA_031369825.1 Sphingomonadales bacterium | reverse complement strand
CGCGCCGCGTCGATTGAGGATTACGAGATAATCCACCGGCAGGAAATCGCCCGCCTGCCAAGGGTGGCGCGGATCGAGACCGCCTTTGCTTTGCGTGAGGTTGTGAACCGGACGGTGCCGCCGCGGTTGCTGGAGTAGCCAACCCTCTTCACTGGGGAGGTATTTCATACGTCGGGTCGCAAGCTGGAACTTCGCATCGCGTGGGCGGTTACCTCTGCATCGAAGGAGATTGGTCATGGGTAGAACAGTTGGCATCAGTGTAGGCGGTTTAATCTTGCTCTTAATTGTGGTCGCGTTCGTTTTTTGACGGCGCGGTCCAAAGTTTAAAAACGTCTGTTTATGTTGTGCGAAGTGGGGTTCGCGCTGTACTCATTTGAGCTCGGCTTCGCACAACATGAACAGGCGTCGCGTATCGTCCTGAAGGGACACCGAAATGGCCAATAAGATACTGACCCCCGACGCAAAAGCGTTGGCGGATGAACGCGCCGCAGAACCCGTCATCCACCACATGCCGCAGGGATTTTCCGACCGGTTCGCGCTGGGCTTTACCAAGCTGTTGCGTTTTTGCGCTGATACTTTCTTTGCCAAGCGTTACGGCCACCGCGCCATCGTGTTGGAAACCGTTGCCGCCGTCCCCGGCATGGTCGGCGCGATGTTCACTCATCTGACATGCCTGCGCCGGATGCGCGATGACGAGGGTTGGATCAGGACGCTGATGGAGGAAGCCGAAAACGAGCGTATGCACCTGATGACTTTCATCGAGATCGCCAAGCCGACTTTGTTCGAGCGGCTGGTGATTCTGCTGGCGCAGTGGATTTTCCTCGTGCTGTTCTCCATCCTCTATCTCGTCTCCTCCAAAACCGCACACCGCGTTGTCGGCTATTTCGAGGAGGAAGCGGTGACCAGCTACACGCTGTATTTGCAGGAAATCGACGAAGGCCGATCGCCCAATGTGCCCGCGCCCGCGATTGCCAAACATTATTGGAAAATGGCCGATGACGCGACACTGCGCGATGTCGTGCTGATCGTCCGCGCCGACGAAGCCCACCACCGCGACATCAACCACGGCTTTGCCAGCAAGATTGCGGGAAGGCCTGTTGACCCGAAAAAGACCGCGCCATATCCCGAGCACGCGACCGAGATTAGGATGGAGGCTTAAGTTTACCAGATCGGAAAGTGTCACTGTATACCCACGTTAGAAAAAACTTTTTCGCCGACGGTCAAACCGCCGCGCTTATCGCATCCCATATTTTGGTGATATCTGCGTTCGGATTTGCGGCAACTTGACGAAGCCAAGATTGGCCGTCGATTTTGGTTTGAGACGATATAATTCCCAATTGAGCCGAGACATCCTCGACGGATTTATTTGAGGGGCGCCAATTTACCACACCACATTCTGGATATTGTTTCAGGTCGATGCGTCCGTCGCTTGCCAATAACTCACCAAGCTTGTTGGCATCGTCCATGTTCTTTTCTATTCTTTCTGAGAGTCCTGTCTGACCCCAAGTGAGTAGTGTGGCCAAAAGCGGTATCGCTGCTGCTCCGCGCGATCCTTGAACTCCAACATTTGGAGTAGTGAGATAGTCGCCGCCAAAGCTGATTGCTTTGCGCGCATCAGGATTTGAAAAGAGAACCAACGCAGACTCTTTAGGCTGATAAAGCCATTTATGGGCTGAGATTGCGATGCTGTTTGCGTGTTTTATGCCAGTCAGCCGACCAGCATATTTTGTGAATATTAGAGGGCCGGCCCAAGCTGCATCGACATGAGTCCACACAGTCTGAACTGGCTCTAGGCTGTCAATCGCGCCGCGCCCTGTCGTGCCTGCTGTCAAAACCAGTGCAGCATCTTTTGCGTTGTCCAACAAAGTTCGATCAAGCCGACCAGCCGGATCTACCGGAACCGCCATGTAAGGTAGGCCCAGAATATGGGCGGACTTTGCAATGGAGATATGCGCGTCGGTCGAGGAAATAACACGCTTTGCTCCGGACTCACGTGCGCACCAGAGTGCGGTCAGGTTCGCCAGCGTTGATCCACTACACATATGCCCGTCGCTCATCCCAAATGCAGGGGCAATCCAGTCAATAACGCGGCGCTCGGCTTCAGTTGCAAATGGACTGAGATCGGGATGCAACAGATTCTGGTTGAATTGCGCATTCAAACCAACAAGCCGAGCGGCGATATCTGGCGTCGGCGGGTCCATGTGCGCAAATGCAAGGTCGGAATCGAGTAAGGCTGATTTTGTTTCGATTTCGTTTTTGAACCAATTAAAAACAGTTTCTTCGTCCCGCCCATCAGCAGGAAATGACGTTGGCAACTGCATAATCACTCGATCCCTTCAACAAATCCCCAATCTTCCCGAACATCTCGTCGATATGCGGCCTCTCCAAGATCAGCGGTGGCGACAACGCGATTATGTCTCCCGTCGCGCGCACCAACAGCCCATTGTCGAAACACGCGTGGAACAGTTCGGTTGCGCGTTTTGTCGGCGCGCCGGGGCGGGGTTCCAGTTCTATTCCTGCGATCAGCCCGATGTTGCGGACGTCGATGACGTGGGGTTTGCCGCGTAGGCTGTGTGCTGCGTCGGCCCAGTAGGTGCCTAGTTCGTGGGCTTTTTCGAACAGGCCCTCGTCACGGTAGAGGTCCATTGTCGCCAAACCGGCGGCTAAGGGGTCGTTTTCGAGCATTTGAGGGTTATGAAACACTTTGGGGTAGCAACGCAAGACTGTGATGGATTTGTCACATTGACCAAAAAGGGCAACATCGCTGTCACAAAATTGCTTGATTGCGCGGCGCTTTGATGTTTTGTGTGCAACTGCACAATAAACGCGCCGGTAACTATTTGTAAAACAGGACGCGGGCATAAAGTTCGACGGGAAGAGGACAGCATTAGGCTGGCATGGGCATCGCGCGCACGCGGCCAAACCTATTGAACCAAGAAGGATTATAATATGCGTAAATCAATTTTCAAACTGGCAGCCGTCAGCGTCGCCATGAGCGCACTGGCGGTATCTGCGCCAGCATTCGCGCAAGAAGAAGCGGCGGAAGAATCCGAAGGTCCGATCACTTTGACCGGCGGTGTTGCGGTTGTTTCCGACTACCGGTTTCGCGGCGTCTCGCTGTCGGACAAGGATTTTGCGGTTCAGCCATATCTGACTGTGAGCCACGAATCGGGTCTTTACGCTGGTGTTTGGGGTTCGAACCTTGCAGAAAACACAGGCGATGATGTTGAAGTAGATTTGTATGCCGGTTTTGCCGGTGGCGAAGAGCTGACCTATGACATTGGTGCCACTTATTATCTGTATCCCGGCGTTTCGAGCTTCAACTATGTCGAATTCACCGGCAAACTGGGTTCAACCATCGGCCCGGCAACCGTCGGCGTTCAGTTGTCTTATGTTCCGAGCCAGGACAATACCGGAAACAATGACAATATCTATTATGCCACAAACGCAGCCTTCGCTATTCCAAATTCGCCGATCACGCTGACGGGTTC
>JANMPK010000050.1:0-3796 GCA_031369825.1 Sphingomonadales bacterium | reverse complement strand
CGCCCGCGCAGCATGGCGAGCGGGGCGGGCGCAGGACCGTAGACGACCATGCCTTCGGCTTGCGGCGCTGCGCCGCCAACCGCGCGCGCCGCTTCGATTGCCTCGCGCTCATCCTCGGACGAAATGATGATCGCGGCAAAGCGGCCAAAGGGCGGTGCACCTGCCGAGCGGCGTTGCTCTGTTTCGGCATCATAAAAACTGTCGCGTTCACCCGCAACCAATGCAGCAATAACCGGGTGCTTAGGATTGCGCGTCTGGATGAAGACCTCGCCGGGCTTCTCGCCGCGTCCTGCCCGGCCAGCGGCCTGGGCGATTTGCTGGAAGGTGCGTTCGGCAGCGCGCAAATCGCCGCCCTCAAGCCCCAGATCGGCGTCGATAATGCCCACCAATGTCAGTTCGGGGAAATGATAGCCCTTTGTCACCAACTGCGTGCCGATGATGATGTCGATATCCTTATTTTCGACCCGTGAGACAAATTCGGCGGCTTTGGCTGGCGACCATAATGTGTCAGACGTTGCAACAATTGTACGCGCATCGGGAAACAGCCGGTTGACCTCGTCGCAAATTCGCTCGACGCCAGGACCGCAGGCAACAAGGCTGTCTTCCTCCTGACATTCGGGACATTTATCGGGCGGCGGCATGACATGGCCGCAGTGGTGACAGGCGAGCCGACGGACCAAGCGGTGTTCGACCATCCAGCTGGTGCAATTGGGGCATTGGAAACGATGACCGCAGGTGCGGCACAAAGTCAGCGGGGCGAAGCCGCGGCGGTTCAGGAACAGCAGACTTTGCTCGCCGCGCTCGATCCGGTCAGCCAATGCTTTGAGTAACGTCGGTGCGATCCAATGCTGGCGTTCCGGCGCGTCCAGAGTAAGGTCGATAGCCTTGATAACGGGCATTTTGGCGGGGCCATAACGCGACGGAATAGAAAGCCCGCGATAGCGCCCGATAGCAACCATATGCCGTGATTCTAACGCGGGCGTGGCTGATGCTAGCACCACTGGAAAGCCCTCAAACCGACCGCGCATCACCGCAACGTCGCGGGCATGGTAACGCACACCATCTTCCTGCTTGAAACTGGTTTCATGTGCCTCATCGACGATAATCAGACCCGGATTGGCAAAGGGTAGGAACAATGCGGAGCGCGCGCCGACCAGTACCCTGGCGCTGCCATCGGCAACCGCACGCCAGACGCGCCGCCTTTGTGTGCTGCGCATATTCGAATGCCACACCGCTGGTTCAACCCCGAATCGCGCCTCGAAGCGTTTCAGAAATGGCTGGGTCAGCGCGATTTCGGGTAACAACACCAACACCTGTTTGCCAAGCCGCACTGCCTCCGCCACGGCCTCAAAATAGGTTTCTGTCTTGCCCGAACCGGTCACTCCGTCGAGGACTATCGGGTCGAATACGCCCGCCCTTACGGCGTCCACCATCGACGCAGCGGCAATGCTTTGCGCCTCGCTCAATTCGGGTTGGTCGAAATCAGGATTGGGTTTGGGCAATGGCGTATCAACGCTGATTGTTACCGGTTCAAACGCGCCGACCTTGATCAGCCCGCGAATAACCGCATCGCTGACGCCTGCCTCGGCCGCCAGTTCGCGGACCAGCCCTTGCGCATCCTCCAATGCGTCAAGAGCGGCGGCACGCTGCGGCGTAAGTCGCACAGGTTCAAAACCGGTGCGGCGATATTCGGTGATCGTCCCGGCTGGCGACAAAGCCGCTGATGAAGCCAGCACCATCCGCAATACGGAGGCGTGGTTGGTCAGATAATAATCGGCAACCCAATCGACCAACCGCCGCAGTTCTGCCTTAAGTGGCGTACAATCGACGAGTTCGAGCACTGGGCGCAGCCGTTTGGCATCAATCAGGTCGTCAGCGAACACCCCGTCGTCCCACACTACCCCCGCAAGCTTGCGCGGACCCAGCGGCACCAGCACCACCGACCCCGGGCGTGCGTCCATGCCGTCGGGCAACCGGTAATCCAGAGGACCGACCGCTTGCGTCAATAATATGACGCGGACACGTTGGATGGGTTGATTCATAACAGGCATATAGGGTGCGGTCGCCCCGCCGTCATCCTTTGCTGTCAGGATTACCAAATCTCTGATAGAAAGTCGCAAATCGCTTGGAGAGAGCCGCTATGAACATGAAAATTGACCGCCGCCATCTTTTGCTTTCCGGTGCCGCCGCCGTTACTTTGGCGTTGCCCGGATGCGCCAGCCTGCCGGGCTTCAGCCTGACCGATGCTATTCGGCGATTGCTGACCTTGTCGTCACAAAACGCGTTTGCCCTGCTGCTACAACCCGGCGGTTTTTATGACAGCTCGGTCGCGCGGATCGGCTTGCCCGACCGTTTTGGCGGTAATAATGGTTCAGGCATCTTGTCGGTTGTACTGCAAAGCCGCCAATTCCGGGACCGGCTGCAACGCCAACTAAACCGCGCTGCCGAAAAAGGTGCAGAACGGGCAGCACCTTTGGTTGCCGATGCGGTGCGCAGTGTCAGTATAGAGGACGCCGCTGTGATCGTGCGCGGTGGCCCACAAGCAGCGACCGGATTCCTGCGCGGCAAGATGGGTATCGCGCTGGTCGATGCAATGTTGCCCGGTATATCAGACGGGCTGCGGTTGTTCGACGATCAGGTCATTTCAAGGGCTGTGCAATCGGTAACTGGCTTCGACATTGGCGCGCTCGCCAATGACATCAATCGCAAAGCAGACGATGCCATCTGGGCAGCAATCGGCCTGGAAGAATCGAACATACGCGCCGACCCGCAAAAGACGAATGATCCGGTGTTGATTGGGGTGTTCGGGTTGCTCAAATAAGCCGCTGTTATTTGCAACCGCATTTTGCCAATAGGCAGCCAACGAATCCAATTTATGAAAGTTCGTACCCATGAAATTTTTTGTCGACACTGCGGACACTGCTGAGATTGCCGAACTGGCTGCAACCGGTTTGTTGGACGGTGTGACCACCAATCCGTCGCTGATTGCAAAGTCGGGCCGTGACTTTATCGAGGTGACGAGAGAGATTTGCGGACTGGTGGGTGGCCCAGTGTCGGCAGAGGTGGTGGCGCTCGATCATGCGACGATGATGAAAGAGGCAGAAATCCTGCGTAAGATTGCCGATAATGTCTGCATCAAGGTGCCGCTGACGATTGACGGCCTGAAAACCTGTAAGGCGCTGACCGGTGAAGGGACTATGGTCAATGTCACTTTGTGCTTTTCGGCCAATCAGGCGTTGCTTGCGGCCAAAGCCGGTGCCAGCTTCATCTCGCCGTTTGTGGGCCGTCACGATGACAATGGCTTTGACGGCATGGCGCTGATCGAAGACATCCGCATGATCTATGATAATTACGCGTTCGACACCGAAATCCTTGTCGCCAGTGTGCGCCACGGCATCCATGTGCTCGAAGCCGCGCGGATCGGTGCCGATGTGATGACCGCACCGCCCGCTGTCATCATGGGTCTGTTCAAGCATATCCTCACCGACAAGGGCATCGAAGGCTTCATGACCGACTGGGCAAAAACCGGGCAGACCATTGGGTGATATTATAGGATAAACGCCGTATAGCTTTGAAAGGCGGGTGCCAATATTTTGGGAAAAAATGCAGTTGTTGAGTCTGCCGGAGAGCCCGAATGAACAAGCCCGAAATGGTATTTCCCATCGCACATATCCATTATCATGACGAAACCGATAACAATGGCAAAGTTGTCGTTCCCGATCACGTCCAAGACGCCATCCGCACGCTGATCCGTTGGTCAGGCGATGATCCGGAGCGCGAGGGGCTGATTGATACC
>JANMPK010000450.1:0-1948 GCA_031369825.1 Sphingomonadales bacterium | reverse complement strand
AAGTGGTGAAGGCGGTTTCGTGCCGAGTGCTATTCGCCCTGCTCATAAGGTCAAGACCCAATTGCTCTACCCGCGTCTTGGTCAGGGTAAGGCAAATCAACCCGCGCCCATGCGTCGCCATGAAGTTAATCGCATCGGGCGTTGCCATTTGCGCTGGAATGATCAGGTCGCCTTCATTCTCGCGGTCTTCGTCGTCGACGAGGATGTACATGCGTCCATTGCGGGCTTCTTCGATGATTTCCTCGATTGGAACGAGCGCTGGCGTATCGTCATTAGCAAACAGATAGCTTTCCAGCTTGCGGAGCGTATCTGCCGTCGGGTTCCAGTCGGGCTGGTCGAGATCGCGCAACGTGTTCGCATGGAGACCCGCCGCACGGGAGAGGCCGGAGCGGGAGAGGCCGCCGTCATTGACGAGGCTACGGAGTTTATTGATGAGTTGGGTGGACATATTGACCTCGAAGTTGGCGAAGGTTCCGCGTAGGATGATATTTGATTCTTCGTATTTCACATTATAATGTGACTGTCAAAGATTAAATCACATTGAGATGGGAGAAAATGATGGCATCGACGGTTTGGGTGAAAAAGGCGGCATTGACCGAAACGCAGCTGCACGATGACACCCTGCCCGCGCTCGGTGATGGCGAGGTGAGGCTGCGCACCGAAAGCTTCTCCGTCACCGCAAACAATATCACCTATGCCGTGATCGGCGATATGTTCGGTTACTGGAATTTCTTTCCGGCGCGCGAAAATTGGGGTGTGGTGCCAATGTGGGGCCATGCGGTGGTCGAGGAATCGCAGCATCCGGACATCGCTGTCGGCGAGCGCGTTTACGGTTACCTGCCAATGGGCACTCATCTCGACGTCCTCCCCGGCAATATCAGTGCCAGCGGCTTCACTGATATGGCGGCCCACCGGCAACCGATGAGCCCGATCTACAACCAATATAGCCGTCTCAACGCCGACCCCGAGCATGACCCCGCCAAAGAGGCAGAACGGATGCTGTTCGGGCCTTTGTTCAAAACGGGCTTCCTGATCGAAGCGATGCTCCGCCGCGAAGGCTGGTTCGGCGCGCAGAACCTGATCATGACCAGCGCGTCATCAAAAACCTCAATGGGCCTGGCGAGCGTCGCCAAAGACCTGTCACCGAACATCAAGCGCATCGGCCTGACGTCAAAAGGCAACGTCGATTTCGTGCGCGGCACCGGCCTTTATGACGAGGTCATGGCCTATGAGGAAGTCGCAAACCTCACCCAAACACCGTCAGTCTCGGTCGATTTTGCAGGAAATAGCAGTCTGTTACGCGGTATTCATCAGACGATTGGCGAACACCTGAAATACAGCTGCCTCGTCGGCGCAACCCACGTCGATGCACGCGGGGCCAATAGCGCAGGGGGTGGCGGAGGCGAAATGGCTGGCCCCAAACCAATCCTGTTCTTCGCACCCGATCATGCCGTTGCCACTGTGCAGGAACTCGGCCCGAAGGGCTTTGGCGAAGCAGTGGGCGCAAGCTGGAAAGGCTTCCTTCGCGCAGTCGATGGCGTCGTTGAAATCGACGAAAGGCGAGGCCTGGATGCCGCGTCCAATGCTTTTGTCGAAACGCTGGAAGGTAAGGCCGACCCAAAAAAGGGCATCATCATCCGACCATAATGGTCGAAGAAGTGCTCTAAAACTTATCGCAACAGGATTGCTCAGACCGGCTTTCCGGTCAGCCCCAGTTTTTTAACAAGCGCCATATAGCGCGGATTATCCTTCATCACCTCATCGAACTCTTCGTCATGCCGCATGTAAAGCAGATCCGTGTCATGCTGTAGATACGCTTTGTCCAGCAGCTCGATAGCCCGTTCCTGGTCACCTAAATAAGCATGAATGCCTGCCATAAAAACCTTGACGTCATCGCCATATTTGACACCAATTGCGGCACTACGCTTCACGACTTCGGCACGCTTGC
>JANMPK010000446.1:0-2671 GCA_031369825.1 Sphingomonadales bacterium | reverse complement strand
GCTATCGCGCCGCGTCTACAATGCCGCATCGAAGGCCGAAGAATTCGCGCGCGGCATGGCAATGGGCGGTACTTTATTTGAAGAGCTGGGCTTTTATTATGTCGGTCCGATTGACGGCCATAATCTCGACCAGTTGATCCCCGTCCTCGAAAATATCCGCGATAATGCCGAAGGGCCGGTGCTGATCCATGTTGTCACCAAGAAAGGCCACGGCTACGCACCTGCCGAGGCCGCCGCCGACAAATATCATGGCGTGGCTAAATTCGACGTGATTACTGGCCTGCAAGATAAAGGCCCCGGTGGCGGGCCGCCAGCTTACCAGAATGTTTTTGGCGAAACGCTGGCCAAGCTCGCCGATACCGACCCGCTGATCTGCGCGATTACCGCGGCGATGCCATCAGGCACTGGTGTTGATAAATTTGCCCAAGCGCATCCTGACCGTGCCTTTGATGTCGGAATTGCCGAACAGCATGGCGTGACTTTTGCGGCGGGCCTTGCAGCACAAGGCATGCGGCCATTCTGCGCGATCTATTCAACCTTCCTGCAACGCGCCTACGACCAAGTCGTCCACGACGTTGCCATCCAGAACCTGCCCGTGCGTTTCGCCATCGACCGCGCCGGATTGGTCGGAGCAGACGGCAGCACCCATGCCGGTTCGTTTGACGTGACCTATCTGGCGACCCTGCCCAATTTCGTGGTCATGGCCGCCGCTGACGAGGCCGAATTGGTCCATATGACCTATACCGCAGCACTCCATGACAGCGGGCCGATTGCCTTCCGCTATCCGCGCGGCAATGGCACGGGCGTGGCGATGCCTGAGGTTCCGCAACAGCTGGAAATCGGCAAGGGCCGTATCATGCGCGAAGGCAAGAAGGTTGCTATTCTCTCGCTCGGCACGCGCTTGGCAGAGGCGCTCAAGGCCGCCGACACGCTTGATGCTAAGGGCCTGAGCACGACCGTCGCCGACCTGCGCTTTGCCAAACCGCTTGACGAGGACATGATTCGCCACCTGATCGCCACACATGAGGTTGTCGTCACGGTCGAGGAAGCTGCGATCGGCGGCTTTGGTGCGCATGTGCTGACGCTGGCAAGTGATTTGGGGCTTATGGACACCGGCATGAAAATCCGCACATTGCGTTTGCCCGATATGTTTCAGGATCAGGACAACCCGCAAAAGCAATATGATGATGCAGGTCTCAACGCCCCGCAGATCGTCGAGACAGTGCTGAAGGCTCTGCGCCACAACAGCGCTGGTGTCGAAGAAGCGAGCGTCAGCGCGTAAGCGCCAACCGCTAAATCAGCCCGGAATAACCGCCTGTGCGGTCTGCCCGTCGCCTTCGGGTGCGGCGATGATGTCGCGGGTTACCGAGCCTTTGTTGACTGTGTTGGTATTCGGATCGCCCACCGAAGAACGGATGCCCGCTTCGCCGGTTCCAGCCGCAGTTGTAATCGCGCGTTCGGTTGCCGAACGAGACGCGGGGCCGCCGAACAATGCTTCCAACACTTGTTCCTGCCCTGCACCATCTTGCGACCGCACAGTTCCTGTCTGAGCGGGAATCAAAGCGAAATCGGGCGGGACAACCAGCGGAGCGACACGGCTCGACGCGGGCTGACTTGCCGCCTGATCTTTCGTTATGTCCCAGTTCCACAAAGTCTCCGCAGCATTGCCAGCAGAGGCACAGCCCGACAGCATTAGCATCATGCTAGCTGCACATCCCAAAATCACCAGTTTGTTGCTTTTCACGTAAAGGTTCCGTTCGTTACGAGCTGGGTGTCGAAGTGCCGAACATCGCGTCGAGCACCTGCTGCTTGGTATCGCTCGCTTGCGGGCGCGCGGCCCCCTCTTGCGGGGCAGGCAAGTTGAATTCGCTTGGAATCGCCAAAGGTGCGGCGCGTGTTACGGCAAATTCATCGGGGCGGTTACGGTCAAGCAATCCCGACGATCCGCAGCCTGACAGTGCCAATGCAGCCACCGAGGCAAAAGAAATCTTACGTATCATGGGCTCTCCGATATGTCCGCGTTGCTTGCCTGTTGCTGAACGCGTTGTGCTTCATCGGGCTCCTTTTCGCGCATCAGGAACGCGCGGGCAAGCAATATCAGCACGCCAAAGGTGATGCAGGCATCGGCCAAGTTGAAAATATAGAACGGCCGGAAGGTGCCGAAATGCAGGTCGGCATAATCGACAACATAGCCATAGCGGATGCGGTCGACGATATTGCCAACCGCGCCACCGAGCACCAGCGCCAGTGCCAGCACATCACCGCGCAGTTTCTCGCGCCACATCCACACCGTAACTATCGCCGCAATAGCGGCAGTCAGGCCAACGAGCATCCACCGCTGCGTATCGCTCCCGGCCTCCAGAAAGCCCATCGAAACCCCGCGATTCTCCGCCCAGGTCAGCGAGAATTGCGGCAGGATAACGATCTCGCGGCGGCTTTGCAGCGCCAGCGGGCCGATCATGGCAAATTTGACGATCTGGTCGGCGATAAACACGAACGACGCGAGCATGATGCCCTGAAGGCGGAATTTTGGGTTGGGATTCATATAATCGCCCTAACCCGCAAACCCGACGCCGTCACCCTGAACTTGTTTCAGGGTCTTAATAAGGCGCGGCTCCAAGTAAGACCCTGAAACAAGTTCAGGGTGACAGGAATGAGCAAATCATTGCGT
>JANMPK010000435.1:0-2001 GCA_031369825.1 Sphingomonadales bacterium | reverse complement strand
CCCGGTAACGTCAGCGTCGCATTCGCCATTGCCATCACGCCCAAAATCATCGCAATATTTATAACCAATGCGATATTGGCGTACATGCCAAAACGGCCATAGCACAGGAACATCAGCACGAGGATTGCGGTGGTTCCGATAACCGCCGCAAGCACACCGCGCCGAATTGAGTCGGCACCGAGATCTGGCCCGACCGAACGTTCTTCGACGATTTTCAGATCAATCGGCAACGCCCCGGACCGCAGCGCAATCGCCAGCTGGTTCGCGCTTTCAACGGTAAAGCTGCCAGAAATTTGCGACACACCGCCAAAGATCGGTTCCTTGATTACAGGCGCAGAAATCACTTGCCCGTCGAGGATGATAGCGAAAAGCTTGTTGGTATTCGCTTGCGTCATGCGCGCAAATTTCTGCCCGCCTTCGCCGTCAAACTGGATGGTAACCGCAGGCTCGTTGGTTTGTTGGTCGAATGTCGGATCAGCCTTTACCAGTTTGTCTCCGGCAATCCCGCCCAGACGGCGCACCGCAATGTTGGGCATTCCGCTCGGGTTTGAAGGATAAGGCAGAACCTGGCTGCCGACACGTGCCTTGCCTACAGCGGTCTGGTCAGGATCGGCCTGTTCGTCGACCAGCTTGAATTCCAGCTTTGCGGTCTTGCCAATCAGGTCTTTTAACGCGGCAGGGTCATCAAGCCCCGGCACCTGCACAACAATCCTGTTATCGCCCTGGCGGATGATGGTCGGCTCCAACGTACCAAGCGCGTTAATGCGGCGGTCGATGACATCCTTGGCCGTATCCATTGCCTGGTTCATCGCACTTTCTGTGCCCGACCCGGCTGCGGTCAACACGATACTGTTGCCGTCGTTGACGCCTATATTCCAATCGCGACCACCCGTTGCATTGCCGATTAACGGCAACAAAGCTTCACGCGCTGCGTCAACTTGCGCGGCGTCTGTGACTGTGAAACTTAGCTCCCCGCCGCTGCGCGATACATCGTCTATCGCTATTCTGGGGTCAGCACGGCGCATCGCACCACGGATGCCGTCTTCAAGCGATTCCAAACGTGTTTGTTCAAGCTGCG
Organism: Sphingomonadales bacterium; assembly: GCA_031369825.1. Lineage (GTDB taxonomy): Bacteria > Pseudomonadota > Alphaproteobacteria > Sphingomonadales > Sphingomonadaceae > Sphingorhabdus_B. Next base: position 923 of record JANMPK010000435.1, on the reverse strand, counting down.
TAGCATCGGCTTCCAAAAGAATATGGCTGCCGCCAGCAAGATCGAGCCCGAGATTGATCGTCGGCGTCGGCAAATATTGCGCAACTTGCGCGCGGATTTGGGTCGGCAACAGGCTGGGTATGGCGAACAGCACACCCAACAATATGATACTGGTCAGCATCCAAACGCGCCAACGGGGGAAATCTAGCATATTTCTGGTCCGAACTTATCAGAAGGACAGGATTTGGGGTTCACCGAAGCGGCATTCAACCCCAAAAATCAATCATTAGCAGGTTTAACGCTGCGTGACTGGACATTGGTCAGTGTGGCCTTAACCGCCTTGACACGAACGCCTGTGGCGATTTCTACCTCTACATAGTCGTCGGCGACTTTGGTCACCTTGCCCATAAGGCCGCCGCCGGTGACGACTTCATCATTCTTTTGAACGGCATTGATTTTGGCTTCATGTTCCTTGGCGCGCTTTTGCTGTGGGCGGATCAGGAAGAAATAGAAAACGACGAAGATAAGGATCAGCGGAAAAATCTGTACAAACATGGACGAACCACCGCCACCAGCAGTTGCAGCAGCAGCCAAAACGAAAAGCGAATCCATTGAAATTCCCCGGAGTAAAATATAATGAGCACCCTGCTTTTCGGGGCGCTTTCAAACAATCGGGCGCGATTATCACTTGGGGGCGTATGACGCAACGTCAAAGCGCTGACAGCGCGCTTGCAATCCCAACCGATGCTTCATATATGCGCTGCTCCGGTCGGGACGTAGCGCAGCCTGGTAGCGCATCACACTGGGGGTGTGGGGGTCGCAGGTTCGAATCCTGTCGTCCCGACCAAAATATAAGTTTCCCGTAAATTACTGATTTAATTGATAAAAATACCCGTTTTTAGCCTGTGTAGAAACTGTGTAGATTATTTTTCGGTTTTTATGGC
>JANMPK010000402.1:0-2636 GCA_031369825.1 Sphingomonadales bacterium | reverse complement strand
TCGGCGTGCCGCTGATGAGTATCGAGATGGCGACCCATCCGAACCGGCACAATTATGACCTGACATCTTGCACCGCCTTTGCAGCAGGCGGCGCGCCGCGTCCGGTCGATCATGTGAAGAAAATCCGTAAAGAAATGCACTGGGGCTACCCATTGCTTGGATATGGATTGACCGAAACCAACGGTGTTGGCTGCGGTAACTTTACCGAGAACTATCTCGCAAAGCCAACCAGCACGGGCACTGCGACCAAGCCATTGGTTGATCTTGCAATACTGGATGACGATGGCAGGTCGGTGCCACAGGGCGAAAGGGGCGAAGTGTGCATTCGCACCATTGCCAATTTCAATGGCTATTGGGAAAATGAAGCGGCAACCAACGAAGCCTTTACCGACGACGGTTATTTCCGCACCGGCGATATCGGTTATCTTGACGAAGACGGCTATCTATTCATCGTCGACCGCAAGAAAGACATAATCATTCGTGGTGGCGAAAATATTAGCTGCCCGGAGGTAGAAGCTGCTGTCTACGAACATGATGAGATTATCGAATTGTCGGTATTCGGTATCATGGATGAGCGTTACGGCGAAGTTCCCGGCATCGTTTACTTCACCAAGGACGGGGCCTCTATATCTGGCGACGATCTCAAGGCATTTTTATCGCCGCGTCTCGCGCCGTTCAAAATCCCTGTGCATTACTGGCAAGCGCCCGAACCATTGCCGCGTTTAGGCACACAAAAGATCGACCGGGTGACGCTACGGCGCGAATATAATGAAAAGGTTGCATCAGGAGGCTGACAGCAGAGCATTCCGTCCCTATTAAGGGTAATGGCAAGCGCACCCGACAGCATTAGCAAACAGCGCGATATCATTGATCGCAAAGCCGTGGCAGAAGCGATGCACTGTGTTGTTGCCGCTGGTGACAAATCAACACAACGCGCGAAAATCGTTGAACAGTTGCAGACAGCGCTCGCGCATGGTCGGCATGAAATTGCCCAAAGGTTGCTGCAAAATCCATCGCAAGGATATCGTGCAGCCGCAGAACAGGCGTTCCTTATCGACCAGCTTGTTCGGGCCATCTTTGACTATGTCACCGCCTATTTATACCCCATCGCAAACAGGTCAGCATCAGAGCGCTTGGCGATACTGGCGGTCGGCGGATATGGGCGTGGCGAAATGGCCCCATATAGCGATGTCGATATAGCGTTTGTGACACCCTATAAGCGCACTGCCTGGACCGAACAGGTCGTCGAAGCGATGCTGTATTTGCTGTGGGATTTGGGCTTAAAAGTCGGTCAGTCCAGTCGGTCGCTCGATGAAACCGTGAAGATGGCGCAAGATGACCTCACGATCAGAACGGCGTTATTGGAAAGCCGTTTCGTATGGGGTGACCGGGAGGTTTACGAGGAAGCCGCAAAACGGTTCTGGTCCGAAGTGGTCGGTAAGACAGCCCCGGAGTTTGTGCGGCTAAAAATGGTCGAACGCGACGAACGCCATAAACGCATGGGTGACAGCCGCTATGTCGTCGAACCAAATATAAAGGACGGCAAAGGGGGGTTGCGTGACTTGCATACCTTATACTGGATCGGGAAATATATTCACCGCGTAAGGTCTTCCGCCGACTTAGTCGAAGTTGGATTGCTGACGTCTGCCGAGTATCGCCGCTTCCGCCGAGCTGAAAATTTCTTGTGGGCGGTCAGGTGCCACATGCACGACATTACAGGTCGGGCCGAAGACCGTCTGACCTTTGATCTGCAAAGCGATGTCGCACAACGTATGCAGTTTGCCGCGCGGCCCGGACGATCCCCGGTTGAACGGTTCATGCAATATTATTTTCTGAACGCGAAAACTGTGGGCGATGTAACCGGGTTGTTTCTTGCGCATTTGGACGAAGCAATGGCCAAAAAAGGACGTCGTTTTTTGCCGTTTCTCAACCGTAAGCCCCGAAAGCTGAACGGGTTTTTGCTTGAACGCGGTCGGCTGGCGTTGCCGCATGACAATTTTTTTGTGGAAGATCCCATTCGGTTGATCGAGCTGTTCAAGCTGGCTGACCAGTTCGAGCTCGAAATACATCCGCTGACAATGCGTGCTGCCCAGCGCGATGCCAAACTGATCGACAAGAATATCCGGCGTGACGAAAAGGCGAATGCGCTTTTCATGGATGTTTTAACCTCACCGCGCGACCCTGAAACCGTGTTGCGATGGATGAACGAATCGACGGTATTTGGCCGCTTTGTTCCCGACTTTCGCCGTGTTGTCGCGCAGATGCAGTTTGATATGTATCATCATTATACCGTTGACGAACATTCGATCAGGGCAATCGGTTTGCTGGCTGAAATTGAAAAAGGCGACCTGAAGGCCGACCATCCGCTTTCAACCGCGATAATGCGTAAGATCGTCAGCCGCCGTGTGCTGTTCGTAGCCACTTTGTTGCATGACATTGCCAAAGGTCGCGGTGGTGACCACAGCATATTGGGGGCCGAAGTCGCGCAAAATCTGTGCCCGCGTTTAGGATTGACCGAGGCAGAGACCGAAACGGTTGCCTGGCTTGTCCGCTATCATCTGATCATGTCAGCGACAGCCTTCAAACGCGATTTGGCGGACTTCAAAACCATCCTCGACTTTGCGCAAGCCGTGCAG
>JANMPK010000330.1:0-1830 GCA_031369825.1 Sphingomonadales bacterium | reverse complement strand
GTCGAGGGCCAGATCATCGACGGCGTGGTCAAGAACATCACCGATTACGGTGCGTTCGTTGATCTGGGCGGCATTGACGGTCTGCTGCATGTCACCGACATCAGCTACAAGCGCATCAACCACCCGAACGAAGTTATCAATATCGGCGACACTGTCAAGGTACAGATCGTCCGTATTAACAAGGACACACAGCGCATCAGCCTCGGCATGAAGCAGCTGGAAAGCGATCCTTGGGATGCAGCGGTTGCCAAATATCCTGTCGGTACGCGCCTCAATGGCACCGTCACCAACATCACCGAATATGGCGCGTTTATCGAGCTCGAAGCCGGGATCGAAGGTCTTGTCCATGTTTCGGAAATGAGCTGGACCAAGAAGAACGTCCATCCGGGCAAAATCGTTTCGACCAGCCAGGAAGTCGAAGTTATCGTACTCGACATCGACATGGAAAAGCGCCGCATTTCGCTTGGTCTCAAGCAAGCGCAGAACAATCCGTGGGCGTCGTTTGCTGATCGCTTCCCGATCGGTTCGACCGTCGAAGGCGAAGTCAAGAATGCACCCGAATTCGGCCTGGTCATCGGTCTCGACGGCGACGTCGACGGCATGGTTCACATGTCGGACATCGCATGGGGCATCACTGGCGAGGAAGCGCTTCACCTTCACCGCAAGGGCGAAACGATCAAGGCCATCGTGCTCGACATCGACGGCGAGAAAGAACGCATTTCGCTCGGCATCAAGCAGCTTGAAAAGGGTGCGCCATCAGCCGCCGGTTCAGCTTCTGGTAGCGGCCTGAAGAAGGGTGCGACTGTCACCGTCACTGTGCTCGAAGTCCGCGATGGCGGTCTTGAAGTGCAGGCTGGCGACGATGGTGCCACCGGCTTCATCAAGCGTGCTGACCTTGGCCGCGACCGCGACGAACAACGCCCCGACCGTTTCCAGGTCGGCCAGAAGTTTGACGTGCAAGTCGCCGGTTTCGACCGTTCGAAGAAACCAAACTTCTCGATCAAGGCGCTGCAACTCGCCGAAGAGAAGCAGGCGGTCGAGCAATATGGTTCGTCCGACTCGGGCGCCTCGCTTGGCGATATTCTTGGCGAAGCCCTGAAGGGTGCCAAGAAGTAAGCACAAGCAATCTAACCAAAGTTCTATTTTTGGGACAGAAAAGCCCGCCCTTCAGACAGGGGCGGGCTTTTTATTGGGCAATTGCAAACGTGTGCACCGTAATAGCATTGTAAAATCTAAAATTTTCTGTCAGATTTGTTCTGCTAGTCCCCCGAACGGTGCCGCTTGGTCGCATGGCATCCTGATCGTCGGGCTCCGACCAAAAAACGTGTGATGAGGACAATGCCCATGATCCGGTCTGAATTGATTAAAAAGCTGGAAGGCGAAAATCCCGAGTTGAAAACCGAAGAGATCGAAAAGATTGTCGATCTTTTTTTCAACCAGATTGTGCAACGGCTGTCTGACGGTGGCCGCGTCGAGTTACGCGGATTTGGGGCTTTCTCCACACGCGACCGATCCCCACGTAAAGGCCGCAACCCGCGCACGGGTGCGTCAGTTGACGTGCCTTCGAAACGTGTACCTTATTTCAAACCCGGCAAAGAAGTGCGTGAGCGGCTTAATAACTAAGCGTCACAAGTCCAAAGCGGCTTGACCGCAGCTATGTTATGCTGTCTTCGAACTCCAAGCGGATGTGGCGGAATGGTAGACGCTGCAGACTTAAAATTGCGTTTTACCTTATAAAAATAGGAAAAAACCGCATAAAACCAACAGTTTGAGCAAGGACGAGACTTCCAAAAAGACTTACACATGTCTTACACATTTTGGAGTTCTCGC
>JANMPK010000326.1:0-4207 GCA_031369825.1 Sphingomonadales bacterium | reverse complement strand
TGCCGCTGCGCGCACGCCAGCTTCATCCGTGCCATCGAGATAGCAGGCCGCGTGAGACCCGAATTGCGGCATAATGCTATTGTAGAGCATATCCACGCCGCCATAGATCGGGCGTCCGTGCAATACGCTGTCACCGGGGCGGACATGGGCAAGGGCAATGCTCGAATGCGCGGCCATGCCGCTGCAATAGGCGACCGCGGCCTCAGCACCATCAATCGCGGCGAGGCGCTTTTCCAAGAAATCCAGGCCAGGGTGGCCAAGCCGCGAATAGATGTGGTTGGTTTCGCCGATTTGAGGGCCCGTGCCGTCAAAATATGCCTCATGCACATCTTTTGCATGCTGCGCTGACGGATAGACAAAGGTCGACGTCATGAAGATCGGCGGCTTCACCGATCTCATCCCCATTTCGGGCTCATAGCCATATGAGACAGCAAGCGTTTCCGGGCGCAAACCCGATTTTGGATCAATCGACATGGGCATTAATATAGTCGCGGGCCTTGTCGCAATACCAGTCAGTAAAGCGTTGGGCGAGCATCTCGGCTTCTTGTGAATATGGCCCGGGTGTATAACCCGGGCTATTGACGCCCAGCTGGTTGTTTTCAGCCAGTGCCTTGTCCTCCAGATTTGTTTTGGTCCAAAGGCCGATCAAGCTATCGACGTCATAATCAACGCCTTCAACAGCGTCTTTGTGCACATACCACTTGCCATAAACATGGGTTTCGTTGGGTCCGACCGGCATCGCGCTGAACATGAACATATGGTCTGCCGCAGCATGGGCAAAGCAATGCGGATCAACGGCCCAACGCATAGACCCGATGTCGCCGCTATTTAGATCGCACATCAGTTTTTTCGAGAGATGTTTGCCATCCGCAGAAATTGATACGCAGCCTTTGTTTAAGGCAAAGCGGGCGACCTGCCACCAATGCCCTTCGACGGGTGTCTGGGGAAGGCCATGCGCGTCCATTGCGGTTTCAAATGCCTGAGCGTGCGCATCGTGACCGCTGTCAAAATGCTTTGACATGCCAACGGGGAATGTCTTGGCGAGTTCGGGATGGCTGGTACCGCAATGATAGCATTCACGGGCATTTTCCATCACCAGCTTCCAATTCGCGTTTTCGACGAGTACGCTTTGGAAGGCCAGTTTGGCATCTTTCAAATTATGAGGTGCCGTATAGGTCGCAAGCTTGTCTTTGAATTCATCAAAGGCAGGCGGGTTTTCGGCGAGGCAGATAAATAGCGCGCCATCGACATTTTCCAGCGCAATCGGTTTCAGCCCATGTTCGCTTTTTTCAAAATCGTCGGGCATCCGTCCAGCGGCAAACAGCGAACCGTCGAGATCATAAGTCCAGCGGTGATACGGGCAAACCAGTTTAGGGGCAGTGCCGCTGCCAGGCGCACAAATCATCGAGCCACGGTGGCGGCAACTGTTATGGAATGCCCGAATAAGGCCTTCACGGTCGCGGGTGATCAGCACCGGCCATTTGCCGACCATCATCGAAATATAGCTGCCGGTTTTGGGTAGCTCGCATTCCATGCCGGCCATCAACCAACTCTGGCCATAGATCGCCTTCATATCGAAATCGAAAGCACCATATTCGGTATAAAGCGCTTGCGGCAGCGTATGTCCTGCGCGACGCTGGTTGAATAACGCACCTATCCGCTCCAAATCCATGACGATGCCTCTGTTCCTTTTCCCGAACTTTGGAATGGCCTATCTGGCCTGCGTAACAAAATCGCATTTTCGCATAGCCCTATGTCAAAATGTCGGGCAGTTAGGGGCCGATTTAAAACGGCGCGCATTGGAAAGGTCCACGTCATTTCAAGCCGAAGCACAATCAATCGCCGGTGGCTGCCGCTCAATGCGTTACGTGCGTTTGAGGCAGTCGGCCAACATCTAAGTTTCACCGGCGGCGCATCGGCACTTTCGGTCTCGCAAAGCGCGATGAGTCGCCATGTTGGTGGTCTTGAGGAGTTACTTGGAAAGCAGTTGTTTGATCGCGACGCTTCAAGGCTCTCGCTAACGGCCGCCGGTGAAGAATTGTTACCAGTAGTAAGCAAATGTCTCGACCGGCTTGAGCAGACTATGAATTCGATCCGCGACGATGACGTCACTGGCCGATCGCTTCGGCTCCACATACCGCCGTCATTGCTGCAGCAATTGTTCTTGCCAATGCTACGCGATTTTCATGCGGAGCATCCTGATATTCGCCTCGATGTATCTAGTGCGCATGTCACCGGACTGCCTGCGACCGATTTTGATATGGCAATAGCGTATGACCGGCCCAATGTTGATGACCGCATTACCGATCTTTTGTGGATGGTGCGTGTCGCACCTTTATGCTCGCCGGAAACGTCAGCTCATAGCCGCGATAGATCACTGGAAGAGTTCCTCCAGACCCAAGAATTGCTGCACCTAAAACTTGATGGGGAGCCACGCGATCTGCTTTGGACCGCTTATTTGCGACAAAGCGGGTTGAGCGCCCTGACACATGAGGGGCTGGCCTTTGATACAACCATTGCGGCCGCGCAATATGCGATGACGGCCAATGGCGTGTTTCTTGGCGATGTGGATATGTTTGCGCAAGAAATTGCGGATGGTCGGCTGGTGATGCCTTACGATGCAGTGATTGAGGATGGCTATGGCTATTATCTGAAACTTCACGCCGACGATCTGGCCGATCCTGCAATTTCGATGTTTCGTAGCTGGCTAATCAATCGCTTTGGCGTATTGCGTCAAGAGCCCCATCTTGGCGCGCTAAGCTGATTAATCGGAGGCCGTGTTTCGCGGAGATATTGATCGCCAAATCGGTCGCTGCCGATATCGTGACCAGCATAGAGCAGTTGGCAAGTATCGCCTTTTGCGCCAATTCGAAGCTGCAACGTGCGGTGAGCAACATGAACCCGGTGGAAGCGTCAATTCCTGATTTGGCAAGCGCACCGATCAATTTGTCGAGCGCATTATGGCGGCCTACATCTTCGCGGGTCATAAGGATCGATCCATCAGGTGTACAAAATGCGGCTGCATGTGATGCGCCGGTTTCTGCGTTCAGCACCTGATGGACACGCAACGCACCTAAGGCTAAAAAAATGGCTGCATCGGGGACGTCGATCTGCGCCGTTATCTGGGGCAGGGGGCGCATTACTTCTTCGAGATTGTCCATACCGCAAAGCCCGCAACTGCTCTCAGAAACACGCTGGCGGGAGCGGGCGATAACTTTTTCGGTCTTTTCTTGCGGCAGTTGGATACGCAAAATCCAACCCATTTCGGCCTCATGCGAGTCGATGGACAAAATCTGGCCGGGGTGATCAATCAGTTTTTCTGATAGACAAAAGCCGACCGCAAAGTCTTCCAAGTCAGTCGGCGTTGCCATCATCACGGCGTAACCGATGCCGCTAAACTCAATGGCGATCGGGGCCTCAACGATGATGGCCCGTTCGATTTCTTTGTCCGCTGCACCGCCCGGTGTTAGGACTGAAAAGCGGAAACGCTGTGAACCCTGTTCAGGCGGCATTATGCGTTTCGGCAAGTTGCTGGACAGCGGCGGCGGCGGCGGGTGATAGGCCTTCGCCGCCATTTTCAAATATCAGACTTTTCATCCGTGGGTCCCAGAATAGCTGAATATGATTGGCTATTGCACCAACCGGATCTTCGTCTGTTGCAAGGTTGGTCGCAATCTGGTTGGCCATGTAAACAAGGCGCTCAACCGTATTCACTCAGCCGGCACTTCAGCAACGATCCGGCGGGATCGCTCGGACAGCGCTTCATACTCATCCTGCCAATCGGTTGGCCCATTGGATGCACTGATTTGGACAGCGGTTACCTTATATTCAGGGCAGTTCGTTGCCCAATCGCTATAATCGGTTGTCACCACATTGGCCTGCGTCACCGCGTGATGGAATGTCGTGTAGACAACGCCTGGCGCAACGCGGTCGGTTACGGTCGCGCGCAACGTCGTTTCACCGGCGCGGCTCGCGAGTTTGATCCAGTCACCCGTCTTTATCCCGCGATCTTCGGCATCGACCGGGTGAATTTCGAGTAAATCTTCAGGGTGCCATACGACATTCTCTGTACGCCGGGTTTGCGCACCAACATTATAGTGCGACAATATCCGCCCCGTCGTCAGCAACAACGGGAAACGCGGGCCGGTCTTTTCATCCGTTGGCACATAGTCTGTCACAACAAACTTACCCTTGCCGCGCACAAACC
>JANMPK010000306.1:0-5664 GCA_031369825.1 Sphingomonadales bacterium | reverse complement strand
AGATGCGCAGCTTGTTGCCGCGCTGCGGGCAATGAAAACGCCGACATTTATCGCTTATGCCAACAATGAAACCAACAAAGATAATATCAAACAGCGGCAACAGCAGTTTTTGGATGGCTTCATACAAAGCCTGAGCGGCACCAACACCCGCCCGGCGAGCATTAGAGTGGAAACCGACATCGACAATGTCGTCAGGAGCTGGCCGGTCATACAGCCCGGATTACCCCCAATACTTTCGCGCGCAATGGCGCCGGAAAAAACAGCTTTGGAAAACTACACCGGTTCGATCGCTTTCAAAACAGCCAAGTTCGACGACCGCCCCATGTTATTGTCGCTGCCTATCGACTTACTCGCCAACCCCGATCTGGCACCAGCATTTACCGACCAAATCAAGGGTAAGTATATATTGATCGGTGGCGATATAGTCGATGTCGATCAGTTCGAAACGCCACTGCGCTTGCAGACAGCGCAGTCAATGATCGGCCTTGATGTTCATGCCCACATGTTGGCACAACTGCTCGATGGCAAACGGTTGACGGCCATATCGCAAAGCGGGTTATGGGCAGTTGCGATTTTGGTGGTGATTGCCGGAGGATTGACCAGCCTGCTGGTGGGCGGTGTTAAAACGGCTTCGTTAATCATTGTACAAATAGCATTTTTTGGTGGGCTGCCGATACTTTTGCACCAGCAAGGATATGACACCCAAAAACTTCCAGCATTCGGTTGGATGGTCGGGTGGAGCATAGCCTTTGCGGCTATCGAGATGGCAGCACGAGAGATCAGTTCTGAACAGCGAAAGTTTGCCCAATCAGCGCTTGGCAAATATCTACCCCGCGATATTGCGCAAGAAATCCTTGATCAACCCGACCGGCTCGCTCTGCATGGGGAAAAGCGCGAAATTTTCGTGGTCTTCACCGACCTTGAAGGCTTCACCAAAATGTCGCACCAGATCGAACCTGAAATGGTAGCGACCTTGCTTAATAGCTATCTCGACAAGATGTGCTCGGTCATTTTGAAATATGGTGGAACTATAGACAAATTTGTCGGTGATGCCACCGTATCGTTCTGGGGGGCGCCGATATCGCGGGCCGATGACGGTGAACGTGCTGCACATGCCGCTTATGAACTTTGGCAAGTCGGTGAAAATTTCCGCAAAAACATTCCGGAAGGCCTGCCAACCATCGGAAAAACGCGTGTCGGATTGCACTTTGGCGAAGCCGTAATCGGGAATTTCGGGGGCGAAGGTCGTATCCAGTATACAGCTCTTGGCGACAGTATGAATACCGCCTCCCGATTGGAAAATGCCAATAAGCAAACCAAAACCGGCATGATTGCTAGCCGCGAAGCAGTCGAACGATCGGGTCTTGACTGGTGGCGACCGCTTGGTAGCGTAACGTTGCGCGGACGTTCCTTGCCCGTTGATATCTATGAACCTTGCCCTGATGCGGCACCGGGCGACAATAAAAGACTTGCAGATATTATAGCTATATTTGCCAGCGACCGTGAAACGGCCCTGTCTCAGCTCGACGCATTCATCCTATCCAAGCCCGATGACATTGCGCTACAAAACCTGTTATATCGTTTAAATAACCTTGAACCCGGAGGATATTATGCGTTGGATTAAACCCCGCAAATCTGCTGCAATTCTGAGCCTTGGCATCTTGGCTGCTATGCCTGCCACCGCGCTTCATGCAGAGCCTATTGTTATCAAATATGAAGGGCCGAACAGCCAAAATTATAAGCCTGGCAAAAAACTGATGTCTAACGCTAAAATTAGCCTGAAATCGGGTGAGATACTTACCGTTCTCGATGAACGCGGAACACGTACGCTGCGCGGGCCCGGCACATTCAGTGCTACAAGTTCAGCGAACGCCGGAAATGTCTCCAACACAAGCCTTGCTGCGCTGATCAAAACAAACTCTGTACGCCGTGCGCGAACAGGCGCAGTGCGCGGCGAAAGCGGTGTGCAGCAAACAGCAGTGAACCCGAATTTATGGTTTGTTGATATCAGCAAAGGCGGCAAACTATGCGTAGCCGATTTCCAGAATCTCCAGTTATGGCGGGCAAATACTTCAGAATCACAGCAAATTTCCGCCAGTGACAACTCTTCAGGCAGCTCTGCAATAGTCAAATTCAGCAAAGGCCGAACTACGGCAAGTTGGCCCTCGAATATATCCCCGAAAGATGGGGGCCGCTATAATCTATCTGTTCCAGGCAAAGCCGAAAAAATCACTCTCGAATTGGTCAGTGTTGATGTGATCGGACAAGAGAGGCTCGATACTCTGGCATCAAAGCTGCTTGATCGTGGATGTCAGGTGCAAAGCGAATTGCTTGCTGCAACATTTGCGCAGGCCGATCCGTTGCCCACGGAAGGATAAATTGTATAAATTTGCCCAGCAAACTATTTGTGCCTTTCGTTCTATAGCCTATAGATAGGCAACTGACTGACTTGCAGATTACGATGTAACTCAAATCAGTTTGACCCTGGGTCGCGGGGAGATTGGGGGAGCTTCTAAAGAAGTTTCCATATGCTTGGATGTTTTGTAAAATTCATCCTGGTGTACCGTAGCTGTGACCATGTTATTGGTGCAGATAACAAAAGAGGGGGCTAAATGGCATTTAGAGGCGCGTTGTTGATTTCGTCCGCTTTGGTTGGACCAATTTCCATTGTTTCTGACGCAGATGCGCAGACTGTAAACGCGCCAACACGTGACGAACTGGAAACCAAAAGGCTTCCGGTCACTCCGCCGCGCAGTTCAAAACTTACCGTTGAGGGCGATATCGAACGTGCACCCTGCCCGCTTGCCGATCCGCAGTATAACAAAGTTCAGGTAACATTTTCGGATGTTGAATTCACCAACCTGAAGGGACTTGATCCATCTGCACTCAACAGCAGCTGGCAGGAATTTTCAGGACGCAGCATCCCGATCGCGCAAGTTTGCGAAATCCGTGATCACGCCGCGACAATATTAAGGCGCGCGGGATTTCTAGCTGCTGTCCAGGTGCTCCCGCAACGTATTGCACCCGGAGGTGTTATAAAATTCGATGTATTGATGGCGAAGCTTGTTAGGATACAGGTGCGCGGCGATGCCGGGCCGTCTGAACGAAAAATTGTTCAATATCTTGAGCCGCTCACCAACCAAGAAGTCTTCAACGCGGTGCAAGCGGAACGTTCCATGCTGTTGGCACGCGACTTGCCGGGTTATGATGTGCGGTTAACGCTACGCCCCGCTGGAACTGCGCCTGGTGAAGTCATCGGTGAAGTAGCAATTACGTATCAGCGCTTTGAAGTCGAAGCCAATATCCAGAATTTGGGGTCCCGCGATACCGGCCGTTTCGGTGGCCTGATCGGTGCTAAGCTGAATGGGCTTACCGGACTTGGCGACCAAACTTCGGTTAGCGTTTACAATACCTTCGATTTCAGTGAACAAACCATATTGCAGGCGGGCCATAGTTTTCTAGCAGGCGGCGATGGGCTCCGGCTTTCGGCAGATGTCACCTACGCCTGGACCGCACCGAAACTCAATCCACCAGCACCGGTTAAGTCGGAAACACTGGTTGCAAGCTTCGATGCAAGCTACCCTGTCATTCGTAGGCAAAGCCGCAATTTGATAGTGTCAGGCGGGCTTGAACTGGTTGATCAGGAAATCAAATTCGGTCCCATTCCGCTGACCAAGGACAAGCTGCGCATAATTTACGCGCGTATGGATTTTGACCAGATCGACCCGGCAAGCCTTTCCAGCCAAACCGGTTATTCCAATGCAGAACCACGCTGGCGCTATGGCGGCAATGTTGAATTGAGGCAGGGCATTTCTGCTTTTGGCGCCAGCCGAAGTTGCGGGACTGGTTTCACCAATTGCCTGCCGCCATTTACGCCACTCAGCCGTATCGAGTCTGACCCGACAGCTTTCGTCGCGCGCGCGCAGACCTATGTTGAATTCCGCCCTACGCCAAATATCACCTTCGCTTTAGAAACCCGCGGGCAATATACGCCGAATGCACTCAGTTCTTTCGAGGAATTTTCTGCCGGAAATTATACCGCTGGTCGTGGTTATGATGCTGGCAGCTTGCTTGGTGATAGCGGCATTGGCACACGCGCAGAACTTCGCTTGTTTAAGTTGCAGCCAAAATCGCGCGATGCCTTTTCAGTTCAACCATTCACTTTTTTTGATGCTGCACGTGTTTGGAACAAAGACCGGTTTGCGCCGCCTTATGTATCCGGACGCGAGAATCTTTACTCGGCCGGCGGCGGAGTCAATATCGCGTGGGGCAACAAGGCACAGCTGAGCCTTTATGCTGCCGCTCCGCTCAAAACTACCGGTTTGCAAGGCAGCAAGGGCGATGTGCGTGTGCTGATGTCGCTAACTGCAAAACTCATTCCGTGGAGCCGCTAATGATTTATTCTGCTTCATCCCCTCAAACAGCCCCAAAGCTAACCCGCCATTCTTCACGGCGTTTTCTGTTCGGGGCAGCAACGCTTGCAATTGCTACCGCAGGATTGTCGCAACAAGCAACAGCCCAGTCATTTCAGGGAACGCCAACGGTTGTGATTGGCACCCCGACATTCGGCACATCGCCAAATAATACAACGATCTTCATCAATGACGAAATAACAGTCATTAACTGGCAACCGACTAATACCGGTGGCGGGCCCGTTCTGTTTCAGCCTGTGAACTCAACCGCCGAGTTTTTTTCGGCAAACACTCCTGACTTCGCTGTCCTGAACCGGGTACTGCCGGTCGATGCCGGTGGCGCACCTGTCTTAAATCGCCCGGTCCGGTTTGATGGAACAGTGACCTCGACATTTAGCTCAGGCATTGCCGGTAGCATTTGGTTTTACACGCCAGGCGGGATCATATTGGGTGCCACTTCAGTTTTCGATGTCGGCAGCCTGGTATTATCGACCAGCGACATCAACCCCGCGAGCCTTTTTGTTGGCAACAATGGCACTATCAATTTTACCGGTACACCCAACCCGGCTTCGGCGATCACATTGGAAACCGGCACACAGGTTAACGCGTTAAACAATGGTTCAAGTTATGTTGCGATGGTCGCACCGCGTATCGTCCAAAATGGCAACATACAGGTTGACGGGTCGGTAGCACTTGTCGGTGCCGAGGCCGCCACCATAACGATGAATGGCGGTAACGGACTATTCGATATTGCCGTTTCAACAGGCACTGGTGATGCAAATGGCGTTGTCCACGGCGAATTAGGCACAACCTCTGGTCCTGCAAGCGCCGGTGCGGCTGATCCAAAGCGCATCTATATGGTGGCCATTCCGAAAAACACCGCAATTAGTATGTTGGTGAACGGCAATGTCGGTTATACCCCGGCAGCCACCGCCATCGTCCAAAATGGCGAAGTGATCCTGTCAGCGGGTTATAATATTGCAAACGGTGGTGTGAATCTTGGCGAGCATGCGGCACCTGTAAATAATGTGCAGGCCAATCTTAATATTGGTAACACTTCAACCCAATCGACCAGCTTTAGTAGCCGTGTTTTTGCACGCGCTTCGGGCAATCTGTTGGCCAGTCCGGGAACCGCGATTAACGGCCTCAGCTTCCTTGCCTTTAGCGGTAGCGCATTCTTGCTTGGCGATACGTCGTCAATTGTAGAGGCCGCAAATGCCAACGAGTTAATTGGCGTTGGCGGCGACCTGTT
>JANMPK010000287.1:0-5638 GCA_031369825.1 Sphingomonadales bacterium | reverse complement strand
GCATTGGGTGCGGGCGTCGGATCATAGGTGACCACGGGTTCAGGTTCGGAATGAGCAACGACGGCGAGCGGTGCAACAACTTGTTCGACGGGCTCGGCTACGTATTGAGCTACAGCTTCCTCTTCGAGGTGTTCGTAGGCGGCTTCGTGGATGAACTCTTCTAACGCCGGGGCCACTTCTTTGGCGATCAGCGCTTCCTCAACTACCGGTGCTTCTTCGACCAGCGGCGCGCGCGCCGACATCGGTGCCTCATATTCAAAGGGTTTACCCGCCATATCCGCGATAACTGCGCCGACAAGGCCGCCATCGAGTAGATCGACCTGCTCGACTGCACCCATCAGCATTACGCGGTTCATCAGCGTGTTCAGCTTGCGGGGCACGCCACCGGTTTCGGCATAAAGCGCTGAAAATGCGTCTGCCGTAATCTGCGGACGACCGGTCCAACCGGCGCGTGTTAGCCGGTGGATGATATAAGGCTCGACTTCGTCAGCCTCCATGGGTTCCAGATGGTGCGTTGCAATGACACGTTGGCGTAGTTGTTCGAGTTCAGACGCATCGCGCACGAGGTCGCGGAACTCCGGCTGGCCAAGCAGGAATATCTGCAACAGCGCCGATGAACCTAGTTGGAAGTTCGACAGCATCCGCAGTTCTTCCAAAGCATCGACTGAAAGATTCTGTGCTTCGTCCACGATCAGCAGGCAACGGCGACCGGTGCGCGCTTCGGCGTGGAGGAAATTCTCGATGCTTTTCAGCGTCGAAGCCTTGTCGAGTCCACGCGTGTCAATCCCGAACGATTCCGCCGCCATATGGACCATGTCGAGACCGTCGAGCTGGCTGGTAACAATCGTCGCCGCCGTCAACCGGGCTTTATCAACGCTCTGCATCAAATGGCTGACCAAAGTAGACTTGCCCGCGCCAACTTCGCCGGTGATGACGATAAAGCCCTCACCCTGCGCCAAGCCATAGCCCAGATAGGACAACGCCTTGCGGTGCGTCGCGCTTTCGAAGTAAAATTGCGGATCGGGGGTTAGCTGGAACGGCCGTCCACTCAGTCCGTAAAATTGATCGTACATATCCGGTCCCTTTAGAAACTGTAACGAAGGCCAAGCAGCGCGGACGCCGTCAGCTCGCTGTCGAAATCTTCTTGCTTATAGCTGTCGAGGCCGACCGCCGCCGATGCCGACAGTCCGCGCAAGATTTGACGGTAAAGCGCGGCATTGGCACCAGTCGAGAGGACATTGCCAGCGCCACTAAAGCCAGGGTCGTAATAGCTGGCATAAACGTTCGATTCGAACCTTGTCTGGCGATCAAGATCGGTGCCAAGATAGGCCAAGGCAAAGTAATTCTGGTCAACCAGACCGTCGATCTGCGCCTGCCCGCCAAGCGAAGACGCGATGAACTTGCGGCGGTTGTAGCCGACCGCAAAGCCGCTGTCCCAGCCACCGTTGGTGCCACTGAACGAAGCGGTTACGCCGCGCTGACGGAACGCCGCCGAGGATGCGGTTTGCAACGCGTTGTTGAAACAGAAGCCGCCGGTCTGGCCAAACGCACAGCTGTTGATGTCACCCGAAAGCGGGTTACGCGAACTGCGGAACTGCGTCGGCAGATTGGATAGATTGTCGTTCAACATATTACCGAAGCCCGACACGGTATCATAAGCTGACACGTTCACCGCCCAATCGCGGCCCGGATTGTAGCTGAAGCTGCCGGTATAGGTGTCGCTGCCATAGCGGCGGCCATAAGTGGCAACCAGCGAGGTGCGCGAACTCGGACGCCACATCACGCCTGCATCCCAGATCAGGCCATCTTCTTGGTAAGCGACCAAACGCGGTGAAGCTGGATCGGTCACCAACCGGCCATCGCTGCCTACAATCGGGTCACCAAAAGCGTCACGCAAAGCGTCGCGCTCACTGATCTTGATATCTTCGTATCCGACGCCGCCAACGAGGGCGACAGTCGAAGTCAAGGGCACGGTTACATCGACGCGGGCGTATTTGCCTTCGTAGCGATTGTCGAGTTGACCGGCATCTTCGCGGTCATAGCCAGCGCTTGCCGACCAACCAAATGGCAATGGCCCAGGCTGCATGCCAACTGAAGCAGTAGCCGAATGGCTGACGCTGTCATCAAACAGGTCAATCGGCTGCTGGCCCGGAGGGAGCGGGCCTTGGTCGCGTTGTTCCACCTTGGTATAGCCAGCGCGGTAAGCGGCATTGACGCTCAAGTCGCCCACCTGAGTGGCAATCGTTGGTCCGGCATAGACCGAATACACTTGGGTAACATTGTCCGGATTGCCGACCAGATTGCTCGTTGCAGCACCGCGTCCATCGACACGGGTGCGGGCAGCGATGCCGCCTGCTTCAAAGCTGAGACCGCGCGTAATCGCAACCGAACCGCGTGCCAGACCGGTGATCGTATCCTGATCGTCGACATTGCTGTCATAACCAATCAACCGCTCGTAGCGGACATTGACCTGTGCTTCGGCACGGCGCGTTTGAACCGACGCATCGACGCCGACCGCTACAGTCGAATAGGTAAGGACATCGCCGCCATCTCGCAGATCAGCAACAATGACCTGCTGCGCCTCGATATAGGGCGTGATCTCAACGCGCGGTCCGTCGCGCTTGTCGCCACGGCGGCTTTCTGCGGGCGCTGCTTCCGCTGGCTCACCGTCGGAAGCGCCATATTGCTCTTCCATCGGCGACCATTCGGGCGCGAGTTGCTGGGCAAATGCGGGCAGAGGCACGCAAAAGGCGACGCCTGCCAGCAAAGTGAGTTTGAAAATCGGGTACTGCATCATGATGCTCCATATCCGTAGTAATTGCCGAACTTGCGTCCGGTTGGGGAGAATTTGGCGCGGTTGAGGAGCAACTGGACATGCTCACAGCCGCTCAAAAGGCTCAGCGCATCGCGCAACGCACTGTCCGTAGTTTCATCTGCGTGGACCACCATCACGGTCTGGCCAACATGCAGCGCCAACACCGATGCGGGTGATGCCGCGAGCGCAGGTGGCGAGTCGAAAATGATGATCCGCGATGGATCGTTGCGCGTTAGCTGGTCGATAATCGTTGCTGTGCGAGAGGCGGCCAGATACTCGGTGTCCTGATTGGTCTGGGCACCCGCGGGCAGGATCGACAGACCTTCGACATCGGTTTCGATGATGAACTTTTCGGCATCCGACGTCGGGTCTGCCAAAGCATCCATAAAGCCTGGGCTATTTTCTATACCCAATGTTGACAGGACGCTGGGCTTGGCAAAATCGGCATCGACCAAGAGAACACGGTTGTCCTTCTCACTTGCCATCGACAGCGCGAGGTTGATCGCGCAGAAAGTTTTGCCTTCGTTGGGATGCGCCGAACAGATCAATATGCGCTCGCCATGTTCGATGGCATCGACGCCCTTGCCGCCGCGCGCTGCGAGCAGCAGCTGCCGTTTCACGATGCGGAATTCTTCAGAGAGGCCAGTGACTGGACCATCGGGAACGATGAAGTTATTGGCGGCCAATCGTTCACGGTTGATTGTCGCAAAGTTGGAACTGGTTGGGCGGGCCGCCATTGGCACATGCGCTGCGGGCGCGGCCATTACCGGTTCCGCGACGACTGGCGATGGCATGGCACCGGGTTCAACAACAGGCACGGCTGGCGCAGAAGTGCCACGCAGTGCCGCGCCGAAGTCATACATCTCCGATGCCCTTTCGAGCAACGATCCGGCGGATTTGATTGAGCTATGTTTGTTCATTGTTTCTGCCCTCTCACGCCGTCATGCCGCGCTGGACGAATTCGGCGACCAGCAGCAACGCGAACACGCCGACAAGGCCGCAGGTAGCGCCGTAAAACAGCTTCATCTTTTGCTTACGTGCAGCACGTTCGGCGTTGGTCAGCATCTGCGAGATCGAACCAATCACTGGCAAGCCACTGGCGCGTTCCAGCTTTGCTGCGGTGGGATAGCTGGTTTGCAAATGGCCAAGCGCAAAGGCCGTTCCGACGCCTGCGCCAAGTCCGGCAAACAACACCAGCGCCAGCAATAGCGGACGGTTTGGTGCGGCGGGCACATTCGACAGTGAAGGCGTTTTCACGACCTTGAACTGGACAGCATCGGTCTGCGTTTCGACCTGTCCGCGCAAACGGACATTGTCGCGGTCGGCGACCAGCTTGTCATATTGCACCTTCAACACATCGTGATCGCGGTTGATGCGCTGATACTCCGCCGCGACGCCGGGCTCGGCGGTTTGCTTTGCGGCAAGCTGCGCCATGTCGGCCTGGATTGCGCTTTTGCGTGATTGCAGTGCTGTCGCCGATGCTTCGCGCTCGGCACGCATTGATTGGAGCGAGCTATAGGCCGGGTTAGGCGTCTTGTAGCTTCCGCCACCCGATGATACGCCACCGCCGCCCGCAGAGCGCAAGGCAGCAATCTGGTTCTTCATCGCGATCACGTCTGGATGGCTATCGGTAAAGCCCCGCGCGCGCATCGAAGCGAGTTCGCTCTGCGCTTGCCCCAACGCACTCGGTGCGCCACCACCACCCATAGACGGTGTGTTCAATGTCGATGGCGTTCCCGCCAACTGGCCATTCAACGCAGCAAGCGCGCTGCGTGCTTGGACCAGCTGCGATTCGATCTGGCTTAGTTCGGCGCGCGATGCTTCCATCCGCTGCGATACCGAACCGACACCGGGCAACAGCCCAAGATTTTGCGTTTCATAGGCAACGCGCTTGGCCTCGGCGTCTTGCAGTTCCTTTTGCCGCGCGTCGATTTGCGCATCGAGGAAACGCAGAGTCTGGCTGGTTTCTTTACGGTCACCGGCGATATTGTCTTCTTCGGCGACGTCGATCAGTTTCTGCACGACATCGCGCGCCAGCTTTGGCGACGGTTGCTTCACGGTAATCGCGAAGAAATCATCCTGCTCTGCCTTAACCTCGATATTCGCACGCAACCCCTCGATTTTGCCCGCAAGCTCTTTGTCGGATGCGACGGTGCTGCCCAAATCCGTTCCGCGCACCACCTTTTCGAGATTGAGCGAAGAGGTCAGTGTCTGCTGCAATTGCTGGATGCTCTTGCGCTGATCCTGCTGGTTGATGCCGACCTGACTTGGTAGGATCGACTGCGTCTGGACCTGAATCTGCGCTTTCGATTCATATTTATTCGGGATCACCGAAACAACCAGCCAGCCGAGGATGCACACCACCCACGCCACAGCAAGCGCCAGCCAGCGACGGTTCCATACGCTGTGGACGGCAATTCGGAATTCGTCATAGAGACCGGTCATAAAGGGCCTTTGGCTTTCAAGATTTCAGCGTGGTTCAGAACATGCTTTCGGGGATGATGATGACATCGCCCGGTTGCAAAAGGACGTTGGCGGCGCTGTCGCCGCGCTTCAGCAGGTCGCCCAGACGCAATGAATATTCGAGCTGGCGACCGCTGCCCTTGTTGTGGCGGATGAGCCGCGCCTTGTTACCAGCGGCATATTCGGAAAGCCCACCGACCGCGATCATCGCATCGAGCAGGGTCATGTTGGCGCGGTAGGGGATCGAAGCCGGTTTTTCGGTCGCACCGACGATTCGTACCTGTTGCGATGTCGTTCCGGCAAACTCGTTAACTATCACCGAAACGATGGGGTCGTTGATATATTGCGACAATTGCAGCT
>JANMPK010000249.1:0-2597 GCA_031369825.1 Sphingomonadales bacterium | reverse complement strand
CAATTTTGCCTCGACCGAATTGGGATTGGCCATCGCATTGCGCC
Organism: Sphingomonadales bacterium; assembly: GCA_031369825.1. GTDB lineage: Bacteria > Pseudomonadota > Alphaproteobacteria > Sphingomonadales > Sphingomonadaceae > Sphingorhabdus_B. Next base: position 2,553 of record JANMPK010000249.1, on the reverse strand, counting down.
ACATGTCCCACGCCTTGCCGAACGCTTGCGCCGAAGCCGTGTTGCCGACCCAGACGACCATTCTCGAATCCGAACTGTGGACGGGCAGCATCAGTTGGGCATTATAGCCGTTGGCCTTGCCCCAGCTTGTGTTGAACTCCCGGGTGATGCCGAGATAGGTTTCGAACGAGCATCCGTCCTTCAGCTTCGAGGTAATAACGTCGAGCGTGTTGGCCATAGCAGGGCCGGGCAGCATCAAGGCCGCGATCAAAAGCAGTTTTTTCATTATGGGTCCTCTCTTATGCGTGCCGCCTGCCGCTTGTTCACACAAGCACTGACACACGACACCTCAGCGACCCATCACGAATGTAGCACGAGAACACCCGATTACCTAACGTAATTAGGCGGTTGGGGTGGCGTTGACGATTTGTTGAGCATCCCATAGCATATCGGCATTATGCCGCCCGAACTTCTTGCGCTGATTGACAGGCCATTGGTGCTTATCGCCGTGCTGGCGGTCGGCGCGGTTTTGGGCATTGCGGTGGAGCGGCTGGTCGAGGGGCAGAAGCGCGCCGAGCGGCGGGCCTACTATAAGGGGCTTAATTCCGGCAAGAAGGGCGGCAAATTTGGGTCGCTTGGCAAGGTCGTGCCCGTCGAGACAGCCAAGGCCAACGGCAACGCAACCGATCAGCTCGCCTGCGTGATGGCCGCCGATTTCAGCGCGCGCGCCCTTCTCAACCGGCCCGAGGCCAATCTCTTCAAGGCGCTCGACGCGGCCGTCTCCGCACGCAACCCGGGCTGGCAGGTCATGGCCCAGGTGTCATTGGGTGAGTTCCTGGCGAGTCCCGACAAAGATGCCTATTGGGCGATCAATGCAAAACGCGTCGACTTCGCACTGATGGACCCCGACGCGCGCGTCGTCCACGCCATCGAATATCAGGGCAGCGGCCACCACCAAGGCACGGCGGCGGCAAGGGACGCAGTAAAAAAGGAAGCGCTGCGCAAGGCGGGCATCGGCTATCATGAGGTTGTAGCGGGACACACGACGGCAGGAGAGCTGCGGCGGCTGGTAGAGAAGTTGGTGCCGAGGGGCTAATTCATATCGTGTTCCCGGATTTCCCCACCGTAATTCCGGGACGGGAAAGATTCGCTCGCGTCAGGCTTTGCTGCTATTTGTGACGAACTGTAAATTAGGGGAGGATGATCATGACGACGCTGGCAATTGCGGAGTTCCCTGCCAAGAGCGGGAAGCTGGAGGAACTGGAGGCTTCGCTTCGAGCCGCCTTGCCCGATACGCGCGCATTCGATGGTTGCATTTCAATCGAGACCTATTTGCATCAAGAGACCAATACTTTTACCCTGATTGAATATTGGGAATCGCCCGAGCATTATCAGCGTTATCTTGGTTGGCGGATCGAAACCGGACTTGGCGAACTTCTAGACAACCTGCTTGATGGCGGCATGGCAGGTTTCAAACCTAGAACTTTTGTCGCTACCGATATTTAGAGGTTTGGAGGCGACGAAACGGGGCAGCCTATATGGCGTCACCGGCCTAGCGGGCAGCCGGGACGTCCGGCAAACTGTTATATTTAGTGAATTGTCACCATGATACTGCGGTTGGAGACGCAGTGAAAAACGGAAGCACTGCGTGAGGGCGGGCATCGGCTATCATGAGGTGGGCGCGGGGCACTTGGGCAGCGGGAGAGCTGCGGCGGCTGGTGGAGAAGTTAGTGCCGGGGCCGGTTTGATCCTATTTGATATGGCTTCGCTGGAATTGTGCTACGCAAGCGCCATGCAACCGCTTCACATTCAGCGCCTGATCGCACTTCCTTATCTGGTCCTTGGCGGCTGGTGCCTTTTGGCGCCGCATATGGTCGAGCGATTGATGTTCACCCCTGCCTATCAGCATCTGAGTGCCACAAGCGCGCTGATGATCGGCTGTTTCGGCGCGCAGGCGGTGCTGGGCGGGCTATTCATCTGGTTCAGCCGCTGGACGCGCACGACATTCCTTGTCTACGCACTCGCGCTACTGCCCTTTTTCGGGTTCAATTACTGGTTCGTCTATGAAGTGCCAATCTTCAACCGCTGGATGGCGCTGGATTTCGTATCCAACGCGGCGATGCTTGGGCTTAGCCTGTGGGGGTGGCGGGTGATGGGGCGAACGGTTTAGGGCCGATCACAGCGACCATCGCTATTCCACTCATTTAGACGAAACGGCGGAGGCTTGCCCCGCCGCCGTTCGCTGGATCATTGATATGTGTCGTAGCTCGCACGCGAGATTTGCGTGCTGCAGGCACTGAAACGCGCTTGCAATTTTGCTTCGACCGAATTGGGATTGGCCATAGCGGTGCGCCACATGTCCCACGCCTTCCCAAAGGCCTGTGCCGAAGCCGTGTTGCCGACCCAGATAACCATGCTCGAATCGGAGCTGTGGACGGGCAGCATCAGTTGGGCATTATAACCATTCGCCTTGCCCCAGCTTGCGTTGAACTCCTTGGTGATGCCGAGATAGGTTTCGAACGTGCAGCCGTCCTTCAGCTTCATGGTAATAACGTCGAGCGTGTTGGCCATAGC
>JANMPK010000227.1:0-6925 GCA_031369825.1 Sphingomonadales bacterium | reverse complement strand
TGCATAGCCTTGGGTCAGGTAAAATTGACGCAGCTTTTGTTGGTCAAAGGCAAGACGATCAGGGTCATAGCTGGTGCCGGAACTGAAAAAACGAAAGAAGCGCGCTTGCTTGGTGACCATTTCACTGCGCAGTTCGCCGTCAGAAAATTTATCGTTGCCGATGATGTTTATTTGCTGAACCTTGGACTTGGGTCCTTCGGTAATTTCAAAGACAATATCAACGCGGTTCTGGTCAAGTTGCACCATCTTTGGCTCAACATTCGCACCGAAGCGCCCTTGGCGTTTATATAGTTCAACAATGCGGGCTACATCGGCGCGCACTTTGGACCGCGAGAATATCTGGCGCGGCGCCAGTTTGATTTCGGGTTCGATCTTGTCATTCTTGATCCGTTTGTTGCCTTCAAGAATGATCCGGTTGACGACAGGATTTTCGCGAACTTCGATGACAACAGCGCCTGCATTGTTGCGGATCGCAACATCGGCGAACAATTCAGTGGCGTATAGGTCTTTCAGCGCTTGGTCGGCACTAACTTGTGTCCATGCCTGGCCGGGTCGCAAACGGATATACGAGCGAACGGTATCCGCCTCCAAACGCTGGGTACCAACGACCGTGATCGTCTGGATCTGTTCGCCCTGTGCCGGAGCAGCGGTGGGTCCCGCTACCGGGCTTTCTTGCGCCATCGCAGGTGTCGCCACCAACATCGTGCCTGTTGCAGCCAAGGCGGTTGAGCCCATCAAATATATGCCAAGGGTTTTGATATTCATTGTCATCCGATCTGATGTCCGGCCCCCACCGGTTTTACGCGCCGATATGGCTTGCCGGTGGCCCGGCGAAATTGTGATTGCGTCCCTGCCCGATGCTGCGCCCGCAATCAAGAGCGCATGTCAGCAAAGCTTACTTCCCGAATAGTCCGAAAGAGGCCAGATCGTTAAATGTTACCATCAGCATGAACCCCACCAACATTGCAAACCCAGCCCGAAACGACCATTCCTGCACCTTTGGTGTAGCAGGACGCCGACGAACCGCCTCAACTGCATAGAGCAGTAAATGACCGCCATCGAGCATGGGAATTGGCAGCAGGTTGATGAACCCCAAGTTAATCGAGATCATTGCTGCGAGCCAAACGAAGGCCGTAAAGCCAAGAGCAAAATGCTCGCCCGATACCTTGGCTATTTTCAGCGGACCGCCTAAGTCCTTAACCGAACGCTTGCCGACGATCATCTGGCCAAGTGTCACCACGGTAAGGCGTACTATGTTATAGGTTTCGGCGGTGGCGACGACGGGTGCTTCGAACACGCCGACTTCACGGATCACCGGCGGCGGGATCGGTAAGCCCAGCAAACCGCGCCGATATTCGTTGCCGAACCTGTCTTTTTCGACCAGTTCACCGATCTTGGCGGGCTTGTCGATTACCGATCCTTCGCGTTCGATTCGCAATCCGACTTCCTCATTCGGATAGATCGAGACTTCGGTCGCCAGCTGCTGGAAGGTATCAAGCTCTTTACCGTTGATGCTGAGAATGCGGTCACCCGGTTTCAGGCCGATATCGGCGGCGGTGCTGCCTGCCTCTACCGATACCACCACTGGCGGATTGACCGACTGCCCAAAGGTCAGCAGGAACCCCGATAATATCGCAATCGCCAAGATGAAATTAACCGCAGGCCCCGCAAAAACGATCAGCGCGCGCTGCCACAAGGCTTTCGACTGGAATGTCTGGTTACGTTCTTCAGAGAGCAAAAGGTGCCAGCTTTCATCGGCCTGACTCGACGGGTTCATGTCACCTGCAAACTGCACAAAACCGCCCAAAGGGAACGCCGCGACACGCCATAAGGTGCCACGCTTGTCGGTCCATCCGAACAGTTGCGGGCCAAAACCGATGGAGAATTTCTCCGCCTTTACCCCGAACCAACGCCCGACGAAATAATGGCCAAGTTCGTGCACCACGACGAGAGTGCCGATAAGGGTGACAAATGCCAGAACGGTGACGAAGATACTGGGGGCTTCAACGGCCATGTGCGACTTTCTTTATTTGTGCCTGCGCGTAGCTCCTTGCGCCTGCATCTATGCTGAACAAGCCTTCTAACGATGTAATTGGCGCATTGCCCGAATATTCATTTAACGTGGTTTCTACCACCGCATTTATGTCGAGGAAACCGATCTGTCGCGCTAGGAAAGCGGCGACTGCAATTTCGTTGGCAGCGTTTAGAATTGCGGGTTTTGCACCGCCCTCCTGAATGGCAGTACGCGCTAGCTGTAGCGCGGGAAAGCGCAATAAGTCAGGGGCTTCAAAGGTCAATTGACCGATTGCTGCCAAATCTAGTGGCTGACAGTTAGTAGCAATCCGTTCAGGCCATGCCAGCGTGCTGGCAATCGGTATCCGCATATCGGGAGAACCGAGCTGTGCCAGCGTAGAACAATCGGCAAATTCAACCATCGAGTGGATGACCGATTGCGGGTGGACGAGGATGTCGATTTTATCAAGGCCGACGGGAAACAAGTGATGCGCTTCGATGAGTTCGAGGCCTTTGTTCATCATCGTTGCCGAATCGACGCTGATCTTTGCGCCCATGTCCCAATTGGGGTGCGCGACGGCTTGTTCGGGGGTTACGCCGCGCATCTGATCGAGCGTAAAAGTTCTGAAAGGTCCGCCGGAAGCTGTAAGTGTAATTTTTCGGACTTGGTCGATCCGTCCGCCCATAAGACATTGAAATATAGCGTTATGTTCGCTGTCAACCGGAAGAAGGACAGCGCCCGACCGTTCCACTGCCGCCATCATCAGCGCGCCCGCTGAGACGAGCGCTTCCTTGTTGGCGAGCGCAACGGTCCTGCCCTGCTCGATTGCGGCCATCGTCGGCGGCAGGCCAGCGCAGCCGACAATGGCCGCCATTGTCCAGTCGACGTCGCGCTTGGCAGCTTCGATGAGCGCGTCAGCACCTGCTGCAACTTCGGTACGCGTGCCTGCCAGCGCCTCCTTGAGCGCCGGATAGGTCTCCTCTTCGGCAACAACCGCCAGTTCAGCGTCAAACTCCCGAGCAAGCTCGGCGAGTTTCGTCGCATTGCCATTGGCCGTAAGCGCCACCACCCGATAGGCATCGCGATGCTGGCGCACGAGGTCCAGCGTAGATAGGCCGACCGAGCCAGTTGCGCCGAAAATGGAAATGGAGCGGGTCAACATAGTCAGCTGCCAATGATCATTTGGAATAATATGATAAGCCCTGCTGCGAAGGCGACGGCTATAAGTCCGTCGGTGCGATCAAACAGGCCGCCATGCCCCGGGATCAATCGCCCAGAATCCTTAACTCCTGCGCGCCGTTTCATCCAGCTTTCGAAAAAGTCGCCTGCCTGTGCAATTGCGGCCAGAACCAAGCCCGTCAGGGCAAGTCGCTGCCAGCTGTAAGCCAGATAGATATCGCTGTGATCGCGTTGGTCCAGCCTGCCCCAGTAAATCAGTGCCTGAATGCCGATCATTAGCAATCCAGCGCCAATCATCCCTCCAAACAGCCCCGACCAGGTTTTTGAAGGACTGATTTTTGGCGCAATTTTAGGCCCACCGAAAGTACGTCCTGCAAAATAAGCGCCAACGTCCGTGCCGATTACCCCGGCGATCAGCATTATGGCAGGCGTCATCCCGAAAAACGGAGCGCTGAACACCAGTAGCGTGAAACATGCCAAGCCGACGTAAAACAAGCCGCCTGACAACCACAAAAGTCGCGCGCCAGTGCTTTCAGCAAAACCCATGAGCAGTTTCGAAAATTCCCAATAAACGCCCAAACCAACTAATATCACCAGCGCCATGAAGGCGTAGCCGCCGAACCAGATAGCAGCGATTGCCACGCTCATCATGATGACACCCGAAATCGTGCGAATGCCGAGGTCGGAGCGGGGCTTGAGTGGCTGCGCGATGTTGTCGCTCATCGCCCGCCAAAACGCCTTTCGCGGCCTGCAAATTCGGCCAGCGCACGCGCCAGTTCCTTCTTCGTGAAATCAGGCCACAACGTTTCCGTAAACCAGAATTCGGCATAAGCCGCTTGCCACAGCATGAAGTTCGAAAGCCTTTGCTCGCCCGAGGTGCGAATGAGCAAATCGAGCGGCGGCATGTCGGCGGTGTCGAGATTGGCCTCTATGCCTTCCATTGTGATCGCGCCTTGCGCCGCAGCGGCTTGTGCGGCGCGGACGAGTTCGTCTTGCGAACCGTAGTTCAACGCCACCGCCAGCGTCGTGCGGCTGTTATGCGCTGTGCGGGCGAGTGCATCATCAAGCATTTCCACAATATCGGGCGCAAGTGCCTTGTAATTACCGATGATTTTCAAGCGCACGTCGTTGGCAGTAAATTCGTCGATGTCCGATTTGATGAAACTGCGCATCAGCCCCATCAGGTCACTGATCTCATCGTCGGGCCGTTTCCAGTTTTCGCTGGAAAAGGCGTAGAGCGAAAGCGCCTCCAACCCAAGCTCACCCGCTGCACGGACAATATTCCGCACGGCTTCAACGCCCTTCTTGTGCCCCATTGCGCGCGGCAGCATCCGCTTTTTTGCCCAGCGACCATTGCCGTCCATGATGATGGCGACATGGCGCGGCATTTTGCCGGTGCCTGCCTCTATTCTGGCAGCAATCGGGGCCGCAGCCGCGCTCACTGACTCAGAATTTCCTTTTCCTTGTGCGCCGCCGCGTCATCGACCGCCTTTATCATCTCGTCGGTCATTTTCTGCACTTCGGTCTCTAACCGCTTGCGGTCATCCTCGCTAATTTCTTTTTTGTTTTCATCGGTTTTCAGGCTGTCATTGGCATCACGCCGCACGTTGCGGATCGCGATTTTGGCTTTCTCCGCATATTGCCCCGCCAGCTTCGCCAGTTCTTTGCGACGTTCCTCGGTCAGATCGGGGATCGGCAGGCGCAGCATCTGGCCGTCGGTAATCGGGTTGAGGCCGAGCCCTGCGGAACGGATCGCCTTTTCCACCGGCGTCACATTGGAACGGTCCCATACCTGCACCGTCAACATCCGGGGTTCCGGCGCACTGACGGTTGCCACCTGGTTCAGCGGCATGTTTGAGCCGTAAACTTCCACCACTACAGGGTCGAGCAAAGTGGTATTGGCGCGCCCTGTGCGCAGGCCACCCAAATCGCTCCTGAACGATTCAACCGCACCCTTCATCCGGCGTTCGACATCGGCTTTGTCATATTGCGCCATGCTTAATTCCCCTCACTCGTTACAACTGTGCAGGTGCCCGAACCATCCAGCACCTTCAGGATATTTCCCTGTTCGCGGATCGAAAAGACGACAATCGGAATATTATTATCGCGGCACAGAGCAACCGCACTGGCATCCATAACTTTTAGATTATCTGACAAAACCCGGTCATAACTCAATGTTTCATAACGCGTTGCAGTCGCTACCTTCTTCGGATCAGCATCATAGACTCCGTCCACGCTAGTGCCTTTGAACAAGGCATCGCATTTCATTTCGGCGGCGCGCAGGGCGGCACCTGAATCGGTGGTGAAGTAAGGCGCGCCAACGCCTGCGGCGAAGATCACAATCCGGCCCTTTTCAAGGTGGCGCTCGGCCCTGCGGCGGATCACAGGCTCGCACACCTTGTCCATCTCTATGGCCGATTGCACTCGCGTCGGCACGCCGAGCTGTTCCAGCGCATTTTGCATCGCCAGCGCATTCATGACAGTCGCCAACATTCCCATATAGTCGGCCTGCGCACGATCCATGCCCTTGGCAGCGCCCGCCATTCCGCGGAAGATGTTTCCGCCGCCAATAACCAAGCAAATCTGCAATCCGGTATCCTGCGCTGCCTTCACTTCCTCGGCAACGCGCGTCACGGTGACCGGATCAATGCCGAATTGTTGATCGCCCATCAGGACTTCGCCTGAAAGTTTCAGCAGGATGCGGCTGTAGCCGGAATTACTCATAAGTGCGTGGTCCTCAACCCCAGATACGACAATGGCGCATAGCTATAGGAGCCACACGCCATATCGCCAACCCTATATCCCTCACGACAAAGCGAAGGACTATGGTTTAATTACCAACCGCTGCCGCGACTTCGGCGGCGAAATCGGAAACTTCCTTTTCGATGCCTTCACCCAGCTGAAAGCGGACATAATCCGTCAGCACGATGGGCTTGCCTGCTTCTTTGCCAGCGGCTGCCACAACGTCGGCAATCGCAGTTTTGCCGTCCATTACGAACAACTGGCTGAGCAGCGCGTTTTCTTTGGCGAATTTCTTGACCGAGCCTTCAACCATCTTTTCGACGATATCGGCAGGCTTGCCACTTTCCGAAGCCTTTTCACGCGCGATGCCGCGTTCACGCTCCAACGTGTCGGCATCAAGGCCGCTTTCGTCGAGCGATAGCGGGAAAGCCGCTGCGATGTGCATTGCAAGCTGCTTGCCAAGGCCGTCGAGCGTCGTCGCGTCGGCTTCGCTTTCCAGTGCCACGAGAACACCAATGCCGCCCATGCCGGGTGCCGCTGCGTTATGAACATAGGAAACCACGCGGCCATTGCTAACCGACAGCGACTTGGCACGACGGATGACCTGGTTTTCACCGATGGTTGCGATGTTGCTGGTCAACACTTCCTGAACAGAGCCACCGCCGGGATAGTTGGCTGCAAGGATCGCGTCAGCATCATTCGCACCCAGGCTCAATGCCACGCCTGTTACGCTACGGACAAAGTCCTGGAACTGATCGTTCTTGGCGACAAAATCGGTCTGGCTGTTTATTTCAACCGCAGTGCCCTTGGTGCCTTCAACGGCTACGCCAACAAGGCCTTCGGCCGCGGTGCGGCTCGATTTCTTGGCGGCAGTGGCAAGACCCTTGGCGCGCAACAGGTCAACAGCGGCCTCCATATTGCCAGCGGTTTCTTCGAGTGCCTTCTTGGCATCCATCATGCCAGCGCCGGAAAGCTCACGCAATTCCTTGA
>JANMPK010000222.1:0-1688 GCA_031369825.1 Sphingomonadales bacterium | reverse complement strand
TTCGAAGGGCGCGAGGCATCGGGCGAACGCGTCATCACCAATATCCGGATGTGGGCCGACGGCCACCGCCCGCCCGATCAGGTGCTAGAGGGTTGGTGATAAGCGCAACTTTCTTTCGAAAACCGCGCATTAACTGTAATTTGCAGATTGAGCATCGCTGTTTACTCGCTTAGGAAGCTTCGCAAAAGAATGACGGGGCGGGGACAGATATGATCCACAAATTTTTGAAATCGGCTGTGGTACTCGGTGCGCTCGCGGCGACACCTGCCTGGGCTCAGGATGTGGCGGCGGCGGCGGCGGAACCCGATAGCGGTGACACTGCATGGATATTGACCTCTTCGGCGCTCGTTCTGATGATGACCATACCGGGCTTAGCGTTGTTTTACGGCGGGCTGGTACGTGCCAAGAATTTCCTGTCAGTTTTGGTGCAGTGCGGCGCGATTGTTGCGATTACATCGGTGCTGTGGATCGCCATCGGCTATAGCCTCGCTTTCTCGACCGACGGCGGAGAATATCTCGGTTCGGCGCAGAATTTCATGTTCAACAATATGCTAGCGGTGCGCGAAGGGCAGACGATTGGCGAACTTGTTTTCGGCCTGTTCCAGATGACCTTTGCGATCATAACCCCCGCCTTGATCGTCGGCGCATGGGTTGAGCGCGCGCGCTTCGGCTGGGTTGTCGCGTTCAGCGCCTTGTGGTCGCTATTGGTCTATGTGCCGGTAACGCGCTGGGTGTGGGGCGGCGGCTTTCTCGCCGATCAGGGCGTCATAGATTTTGCGGGCGGCATCGTCGTACACACAACCGCAGGAGTGTCGGCACTGGTTGTCGCTCTGATGCTAGGTAAACGTATCGGTTTCCCCAAAACATTGATGTTGCCGCACAGCCCATCGCTGACCGTGGCTGGCGCTTGATTGCTCTGGGTCGGCTGGTTCGGCTTCAACGGCGGATCGGCGCTGGCGGCAAGCGATGACGGTGCGGCAGCGGCGATCATCAACACCCACATGGCGGCATCGGTCGCGGCGTTGGTTTGGATGCTGATCGAGCGGATCAAGGTTGGCAAATCGACCGCAGTCGGTTTTGCAACTGGCGCGGTTGCAGGGCTGGCCACGATTACACCAGCGGCAGGTTCGGTCGGCCCGGGCGGCGCGGTGATCATCGGATTGTTGGCAGGCGTCGTATGTTTCTGGTTTGTCGGGCTAATCAAGGGCACAATGAAAATCGACGACTCGCTCGACGTCTTCGCGGTCCACGGTGTCGGCGGGATTACAGGTTCGCTCCTGCTCGCGGTCTTCGCGTCAGAGAGCTTCGGCGGCGTCGGCTATGCCGAGGGAGCGGGCATGGCATCGCAGCTTTGGATTCAGCTAAAGGCGGTCGCCATTGTCGCGGTCTGGTCGGCGGTTGCGACGCTGATCATTGGCTATATGGTCTCGATGGTCCTGCCGATGCGAGTCAGCGAAGATGCCGAACGCGACGGCCTCGACATCGCCAGCCACGGCGAGCGGGCGTGGGATTTAGATTGAACAAGCCCAACCATTGGCAGTCTATGTCGCTATATAAGAAGGGCTGGATCTTCACTGCAGCGTTATTCTCGACCTTTATCCTTTTTCCTGTTTGGACTAGGGCTTTGATTGAAAACTACGGAAACACGGGATGGTGGATTTTCGGTATTCTTCTGCTTCTAGTGAGTT
>JANMPK010000180.1:0-2461 GCA_031369825.1 Sphingomonadales bacterium | reverse complement strand
CAAAGTCGAGCTGGTAAGGACAAGATAGATGGCAATGACCGATCCATTGGGTGATATGCTCACCCGCATCCGCAACGGCCAGCGGGCGAAGAAAGACTCAGTCGTCTCGCCTGCCTCCGGCCTGCGCACCCGCGTTCTCGATGTGTTGCAACGCGAAGGCTACATCCGTGGCTACAGCGAAGAAGTGCTCGGGCCGCGTGGCCAGCACAAGGGCATCCGCATCGAACTGAAATATTTCGAAGGCGCTCCTGCTATTCAGCATGTCGCCCGCGTTTCGAAGCCGGGCCGCCGCGTTTATTCGGGTTCGCAAGAACTGCCGATCATTCGCAACGGCCTTGGTATCACCATCGTTTCGACGCCAAAGGGCGTTCTGTCCGACGCCGAGGCGCGCGCACAGAATGTTGGCGGCGAAATCCTGGCGGAGGTATTCTGATGAGCCGCATTGGTAAGAAACCCGTTGCTATGCCCGCTGGCGTTACCGCCAGCATAGGTGAGGGCACATTGTCGGTAAAAGGTCCCAAGGGCGAACTGAAAATGCCAATGAGTGATCTCATTTCTTATGAAATGAAGGATGAAGGCCTGTCGGTAATGCCTGCTAACGAGAGCAAGGCGGCGCGCGCATTTTGGGGCATGCAGCGGACTTTGGTGCAGAACCTGGTCACCGGCGTGACCGACGGCTTCACCAAGGTGCTGGAAATCACCGGTGTTGGCTATCGCGCAAACGTTCAGGGCAAGAATCTGAAATTGCAGCTTGGTTATAGCCATGACGTTGATTTCGCAATTCCAGAAGGCATCGACATCAAGACACCCGACAACACTACGGTGGAAATCTCGGGTATCGACAAGCAGAAGGTTGGGCAGGTTGCTGCCGAAATTCGCCGCTGGAGGAAGCCAGAGCCTTACAAGGGCAAGGGCATCAAATACCGCGGCGAATATATCTTCCGCAAAGAAGGGAAGAAGAAATAATGGCAAAACTGTCACTCTTTGCAAAGCGTCGCCAACGCGTTCGCTCAAAGCTGCGGTCACAGGTTGCTGGCCGTCCGCGTTTGTCGGTGCACCGCACTGGCCGCCATATCTATGCACAAGTCATTGACGATTCAAAGGGTGCTACGCTCGCGTCAGCCTCGACGCTTGACAAGGATGTCAAGGCGAAGAACGGCTCGACCTCCGATGCGGCTGCCGATGTTGGCAAGCGCGTGGCCAAAGCAGCCAAGAAAGCTGGCGTGACCAGCGTGGTTTTTGATCGTGGCGGGTTCCTGTTCCACGGTCGCGTCAAGGCGCTGGCGGATGCCGCGCGCGAAGGCGGATTGGAGTTCTAATGATGGCTGACGAAAACAACACAGCAGACGCACCCGTCACCGATGGCGGCGCACCAGACGCACCGGCTACAACCGAACGTGCCCCTCGCGGCGGACGCGGTGCTAGCGGCGGTGACAACCGCGGCGGTGGTGGCCGTGGTCGCAACAACGACCGTCGTCCTGCACAAGAAGAAGATGATGGCACGATCGAAAAGCTCGTCCACATCAACCGCGTTTCGAAAACCGTAAAGGGCGGCAAACGCTTCGGTTTTGCAGCGTTGGTCGTCGTTGGCGATGGTCAGGGCCGTGCAGGCTTTGGCAAGGGCAAGGCACGCGAAGTGCCGGAAGCGATTAACAAGGCAACCGCTGCTGCAAAAAAATCGATGGTTCGCGTTCCGTTGAAAGACGGTCGCACATTGCATCATGATGGCAATGGCCGTTTTGGTGCAGGCAAAGTGACACTACGTTCGGCACCAGCCGGTACCGGCATTATCGCCGGTGGCCCGATGCGCGCTGTCTTTGAATCGCTAGGCGTTGCCGACGTTGTGACCAAATCGGTCGGTTCATCGAACCCTTATAACATGGTGCGCGCTACTTTTGCGGCTTTGGTCGAACAGACCAGCCCGAAATCGGTGGCGCAGCGTCGCGGCAAAAAAATCGCCGATCTTCTGGGTCGCGGTGGCAGCAAGACTGCCGAAGCCGACGCCGAAGCGATTGCGGAGTAACGACAATGGCTAAAATTACAATCAAGCAGACCGGTTCGCCGATCCGTCGTCCTGCATCGCAGCGCGCCACCTTGAAGGGCCTTGGTCTCGACAAGATGAACCGCGTTGTCGAACTGGAAGATACCCCCGAAGTGCGCGGCATGATCCGCACGGTTCGGCACATGGTTGAAGTGCAGGGCTAAGCCCGACTTCGACTACCCATCAGCGCGACTAAAAGCGAAAGCGAGTGCAAGACATGAAACTGAACGATCTTAGAGATAATGAAGGCGCCCGCCACCGTCGTATGCGTGTTGGCCGTGGTATTGGTTCGGGTAAGGGCAAGACCTCGGGCCGTGGCCAAAAGGGGCAGACCAGCCGCTCAGGTGTCTCGATCAACGGCTTTGAAGGTGGCCAGATGCCGCTTCACATGCGTATTCCAAAGCGCGGCTTCAACAACAT
>JANMPK010000144.1:0-2320 GCA_031369825.1 Sphingomonadales bacterium | reverse complement strand
AAAGAATATTATGTCTTATTTTGAAGACCTGGGCCTTGCCCAACCTATCCTCAAGGCGCTTGAAGCCACCGGATATGATACCCCCACGCCGATCCAGCAGCAGGCGATCCCGCCTTTGCTCGAAGGCCGCGACCTGTGCGGTATCGCGCAGACCGGCACCGGCAAGACCGCGGCATTCGCGCTGCCTTCGCTCCACCGTTTCGCTACCAAGCCCAAAGCGCGCCAGCAATATAGCTGCCGGATGCTGGTGCTCTCGCCAACGCGCGAACTCGCCGCACAGATCGCCGAAAGCTTCCGCACTTATGGCAAGTTTCTGGGTCTCAAGACCGAATGCGTTTTCGGCGGGATGCCGATTTTCAGCCAGAAGAAGAAGCTCGCTGGCGGTGTCGATATCCTCGTTGCCACGCCGGGCCGTTTGATCGACCTGATCGAGCAGCGCGCGGTGACACTCAAGGACGTTGAAATCTTCGTGCTCGACGAAGCCGACCAGATGATGGATTTGGGCTTCATCCACGCGTTGAAGCGCATCGACCAGTTGCTACCTAAGCAGCGCCAGACTCTGTTCTTCTCGGCGACGATGCCGAAAGCGATTGCCGAACTGGGCAACCGTTTCCTCAACAATCCGGTTCGCGTTTCGGTTGCCCCTGCGGCGACCACAGCAGAGCGCGTCGAACAGTTCGTGACCTTTGTAGAACAGCGCGAAAAGCAGACCTTGTTGACACTCAAGCTGCAAAGCGAAGAGATCGACCGCGCGCTTGTCTTTACGCGCACCAAGCACGGCGCCGACCGCGTTGTCCGCGGGCTGGCGGGTGCCGGCATCAAGGCCGCCGCGATCCACGGCAACAAGTCGCAGGGCCAGCGCACTGCAGCGCTGCAATCCTTCCGTGACGGGCAGATCAAAATCCTCGTCGCAACCGACATTGCAGCCCGAGGCATCGACGTTCCGGGCGTCAGCCATGTGTTCAATTTCGAACTGCCCAATGTGCCCGAACAATATGTCCACCGCATCGGCCGCACGGCACGTGCAGGCCGCGAAGGTGTGGCGATGAGCTTCGTTGCCGGTGATGAGCGCGGCTATATGAAGGATATTGAGCGTTTGACCGGAGTGCGTGCCATGACGCTTGGCTTGCCCGAGGGTTTCCGCGAAGCCGTTGCCAACCTGCCGCCGCCAGCCAAGGACAACCGTCCGGCCCAACAGGCACGCGGTGGTCGTGGTGGCGGTCAGCCAGGTGGCGGACGCACCAATTACGCTGGCAAGAAGCTTGGCGGCAACAATGGTGGCACTGGTCTGAACGGCGAAACCCGCCAGCGCACTTTCGCTCCGCAAGGCGGCTGGCAGCCAAATGCCGGACCACGTGATGGTTCTAAAGGCACCGGCGAAGGACGTCCGCGAAATGACAATCATGCAGGCGGTGACCGTCGTCCCACCGCCGACCGTGCGCACGCCGCACGCGGCGATGGCCGTGGCCGCGATCCGGGTGCACCTGCCCGCAATTATGGCCCCAAGAAATCAGGCGCAGGCCGGTTTCGCGGTGACGTGAAACGCGCTGGCTAAACTGGCTTAATGCCTAAAGTGCCGCATTCCGGTGAAGACCATCGCCAGACCTGCTTCATCGGCGGCGGTGATGACTTCTTCGTCGCGCATTGAGCCGCCGGGTTGGATAACCGCCGTTGCGCCTGCTTCGGCGGCGGTGAGCAGGCCGTCGGCGAACGGGAAGAATGCGTCGGAGGCGACCGCTGAACCAACGGTGCGCGGGGTTGCCCAGCCGTAAGTTTCGGCAGCCTCCTTCGCCTTGATCGCGGCGATGCGCGCGCTGTCACGACGGTTCATTTGGCCTGCGCCAATGCCTGCGGTTGCACCGTCTTTGGCATAGACAATCGCGTTCGACTTTACATGCTTGGCCACGGTCCAGGCGAAGCGGCAATCGACGAGCTCCTGCTCTGTTGGCGCGCGTTTGGTAACGACCTTCAAATCGCTATCGGCGACCAAACCATTGTCGCGCGACTGGAGCAGCACACCGCCCGATATCGCCTTCATCATCATGCCCCCGCGCGTCGGGTCGGGCAGGCCGCCAGTCAGGATCAGGCGCAAATTCTTCTTCCTGGCAAATACCGCCTTGGCTTCGTCATCAGCATCGGGCGCGACGACGACTTCGGTGAATATCTCCGATATTGCTTCCGCCGTAGCGCCGTCCAAGGGCCGGTTGACCGCGATGATGCCGCCAAAGGCCGACACGCTGTCGCATTCAAGCGCGGCTCGGTAGGCCTCGATCAACGTCTCGCCAGTTGCCACGCCGCACGGATTGGCGTGTTTGACAAT
>JANMPK010000124.1:0-2459 GCA_031369825.1 Sphingomonadales bacterium | reverse complement strand
CTCCCGGTGGTTCTTCGGGCGGTTCGGCGTCGGCGATTGCAGCGCGGTTATGTCCGGCGGCGACGGGCACCGATACCGGCGGTTCGATCCGCCAGCCTGCGGCGTTTGTCGGCATCAGCGGTATCAAGCCGACCTATGGCCGCTGCTCGCGCTGGGGCGTGGTGGCGTTTGCGAGCTCGCTCGATCAGGCCGGACCGATGGCGCGCGATGTGCGTGATTGCGCGATCATGCTGGAGGCGATGGCCGGGTTCGACCCCAAGGATTCGACCTCGCTCGATTTGCCGGTGCCCGAGTGGGAAGCTGGCCTCAACAGCGACCTCAAGGGCAAGCGCATCGGCATTCCAAAGGAATACCGCCTCGACGGCATCGACGACGACATCGCCAAAATGTGGGACAATGGCATCGCCTGGCTGAAGGATGCAGGTGCGGAGATCGTCGACATCAGCCTGCCGCACACCAAATATGCGCTGCCCGCTTATTACATCATCGCGCCCGCCGAAGCCTCGTCGAACCTCGCACGTTATGACGGGGTGCGCTACGGACTGCGCGACTTGCCCGAGGGCGCTGGCCTGCAAGACATGTACGCCGCCACCCGCGCCGCCGGTTTCGGGGAGGAAGTCCGTAGGCGGATCATGATCGGCACCTATGTGTTGAGCGCCGGTTTCTACGACGCCTATTACACGCAGGCGCAGAAGGTCCGCGCATTGATCGCGCGTGATTTCGAGCAGGCGTGGGGCCAATGCGACTTGATACTCGCACCAACTGCGCCAAGCGCAGCCTTCGGCTTGGGTGAAAAAAGCAGCGACCCGCTGGCGATGTATCTCAACGACGTATTCGCGGTGCCAGCCTCGCTGGCCGGTTTGCCTGCCATGTCAGTTCCCGGCGGCCTCAGCAAAGACGGCCTGCCATTGGGCTTGCAAATCATCGGCAAAGCGCTCGACGAACAAGCAGTTCTCAACGCAGGCCTCGCAATCGAACAGCTTTCGGGATTTACGGCGGAAGCCGGAGAGTGGTGGTAGTATGAATATGTCAAGCTGGGGAGACTGGATAGCACTGGGTAGCCTAGTGTTGCCGTTAATCGCGCTAGCTTACGCGGCATTACAGCACACAGCCAATGGTAAGCGCGAGCAAAAGCACCGAGAGTATCAAAAGTTCTTTGAAATTATGCGAGAGCTTGGGTCAAAAGATTCGACTGTACCGGGAAATATGGCTGCGGTGTATGAACTACGGAAATTTCCACAGTACAAAGATGTAATTGTCCGGCTTTGTGAGGACGCACCACTTGAAGGCACGAATACTAAGCTGATGGCCCGTGAAATGGCTTTGACGTCCGAATATCTAAGGTCAACGAAATGAGTGAATACCGCATCCAGGGAAACACTGGCGAGTGGGAGGTCGTGATCGGCCTTGAGGTCCATGCGCAGGTGACCAGTGAGTCCAAGCTGTTTTCGGGCTCGTCGACCGGCTTTGGTGCCGAACCCAACAGTCATGTGTCACTAGTCGACGCGGCGATGCCGGGGATGTTGCCCGTGCCGAACCGCGAATGTCTGCGGCAGGCGGTCCGCACGGGCATGGCGGTGGGTGCGCAGATCAATCGCTGGTCGCGGTTCGACCGGAAAAATTATTTTTATGCCGATCTGCCGCAGGGTTACCAGATTTCGCAGCTTTACCACCCAATTGTCGGCGAGGGCGAAATCGAGGTGACGCTGAACGAGAAAGACCCCGACAGCGCGGTCAAGACCATCGGCATCGAGCGAATCCATGTCGAACAGGATGCGGGTAAGTTGATGCACGACCAGCATCCGACGATGTCCTTTGTCGACCTCAACCGCTCGGGTGTGGCGCTGATGGAAATCGTCTCGCGCCCCGATATGCGCAGCCCGCAAGAGGCGGGGGCGTATGTCAAGAAACTGCGCTCGATCCTGCGCTATGTCGGTTCGTGCGACGGCAATATGGAGCAAGGCTCGATGCGCGCCGACGTCAATGTCTCGGTCCGCAAGCCCGGCGGCGAGTTGGGCACGCGCACCGAAACCAAGAATGTGAACTCGATCCGTTTCATGATGCAGGCGATTGAGTATGAGGCGCAGCGGCAGGTCGACCTGATCGAAGGCGGTGGCGCGGTGGTTCAGGAAACTCGCCTGTTCGACCCCAATAAGATGGAAACACGGTCGATGCGCTAGAAAGAAGATGCGCATGATTACCGCTATTTCCCCGACCCCGATTTGCTGCCGGTCGAACTTGACGATGCCTTCCTCGAAGAATGCCGCGCCTCGCTCCCCGAACTGCCCGACGCCAAGCGCGCACGTTACGAAGCGATGGGCCTCACCGCATACAACGCCGCCGTCCTGACCGCCGAGGCCGAAACCGCCTTCTGGTTCGAGGACCTGTTGGCCGAAGGCGTTGACGCCAAGCAAGGCTCGAACTGGCTGATGTCCGAACTCTTCGGCGCGCTTAACAAG
>JANMPK010000207.1:0-3995 GCA_031369825.1 Sphingomonadales bacterium | reverse complement strand
CAGGGACGCTCAAATCGCTTTCGGGATAGTCACGCAGCGTTGTGTTGGGGTCAGCCAGATAGCCGGAAAGCTTTGCCTTTACCCGCTTGAAGTCTGTTTCCCATTTTTGGTTGAGCGGCGCGCTCCATGCCGGATCGGCCTTATAGGTATCTTCCAACACCGAAATACGCTCGCCGGACAGCGGATGGGTGCGGCCATAGCTGTCTTCTTGCGGGATGCCGAGACGGAACTCGAAATTCTGGAGCTTTTTGAAAAAGCCGATTGATCCCTTGCCGGTAATCCCTGCGGCGGAGAGATAGCGCGAGCCCGAGGCATCGGCGATGCCCTCTTGCGCGCGGCTGAATGCAAGGAACTTGCCAAGCGCTGCTTGCTGTCCGGCGGCCAATATGCCCATCCCGGCTTCACCAGCACCCGCAGCAATCGCAGCAGCCGCCAAAATCAGCGAGGCAATACTAATGCCGCTGGCCACAGATACACCCTCGCTAAAGCGGACAACATGCCCGCCCTCGATATGGCCTAGTTCGTGGGCGATAACGCCTTGCACTTCGTTGGCGGAAACCGCTGTGTCGATCAGGCCGCTGTGGATATATACGGTCTGGCCGCCTGCAACAAAGGCGTTGATCGACTTGTCATTGATCAAGACTATATCGACATTATTCGGGTTAAGCCCAGCAGCACGGATCAGAGGTTCTGAAATCTCGTCGAAAAACGCCTCTGTCTCGGCATCGCGGAGCACCGATTGCGCCATTGCTGGTTGCACTGAAAGTGTGATCGCAATCAGAATTGCAACAGCCGCCCGCAAGCGGCAAGTTAAGGATAAGGCCATGACGAAGGAATGGCCATGTTAAGCTGAACACGCAATGAAGAAGTTGAACCAAAGCAGAACCCCGCCGACCATAAGTCGACGGGGTTTTGCTTGATGTTGGTTTCAGTGCTTAGCCGAAGGTGCGTTGCCACCAGCCGCTGCGTGGTTCACCGTCGCTGGCTTCACTTTGCGCCGATGTGCTGGCGGTGCCGCTGTCGGTAACGTCCTTCGCAGCGGATTTCCGGCGCGGTGCCTTTGCCTTGGCAGGTGCAGCTTCGGCTTGCGCAGGCGCTTCCGCCGCTTCCACCTTAGCTTTGCCGCGCGGTTTGGCTTTTGCTTTCACCGGTTCAGCTGCGGGTACGACCTCGACAATTGCTTCGTCGGCTTTTGGTTTGGCACGGCTGCGGCGTTTGGGCTTCTCGTCTGCTGCGACTTCAACCGGAGATTCTACCTCGACTACGGCTTCAACCACAGGTGTTTCTGTAGCATCACCGCGATCCCTGCCGCCGCGTCGTCCACGTCTTGAACGCGGCTTGGCTTCACCGGCTTCGGTTGCAGGCGCTACGACAACCACTTCGCCGTCTTCATTAGCGGCCTCGACAGTGTCGGCTGCACCTTCGGGCGCGCCTTCACGTTCACGGCCCTTGCCGCCGCGACGGCCCCGCCTACGTTTGCGACGACGGCCTTCGCCGCCTTCGCCCGCTTCACCATCGCTGCGTGCTTCGCGTTCGCGGCGTGGCGGACGCACGGCTTCTTCTTCGGCTTCTTCGATGTCATCGAATTCATCTTCGACGTCGTCGATATCGTCATCAAGGTCGATGACCGGCGCCAGCATGACCGGTGCCTCCGGACGTGGGCCTGAACTTGAGACCGCGAGTTTTGCACCCTCGACCTCGCCATTGGGGACGATCAGGACGCGCACATGATAGCGGTCTTCAATCGCTGCCAATTCAGCGCGTTTGTTGTTTAAACAATAGATCGTCGCCTCTTGGCTGGCTTGCAGCACAATCTGGCTACCATTACCGCGCGCCGATTCTTCCTCAATCAGGCGAAGCGCCGAGAGCGCCGACGATGATGCGGTGCGGACAAGACCGGTGCCTTCGCAGTGCGGACATTCGCGGGTCGATGCTTCGAGCACGCCGGTGCGCAAACGCTGGCGGCTCATTTCCATCAGGCCGAAGCCCGAAATGCGGCCAACCTGAATGCGCGCGCGGTCGTGCTTCAGTGCTTCCTTCATCGCGCGCTCGACCTTGCGGGCGTTGCCGTGATGCTCCATGTCGATAAAGTCGATAACGACCAAACCGGCCATATCGCGCAACCGTAGCTGACGGGCAATCTCGCGCGCGGCCTCTAAATTGGTCGATAGCGCAGTCTGTTCTATGCCGTGTTCTTTGGTCGAACGGCCCGAGTTAATGTCGATCGACACGAGCGCCTCGGTCGGGTTGATGACAATATAGCCACCCGATTTCAACTGAACTATTGGCTGATACATGGCGTTTAGCTGGTCTTCGACATGGTAGCGCTGGAACAGTGGCACCGGGTCGGCATAATGCTGCACGCGCTTGGCGTGGCTTGGCATCAGCAGCTTCATGAAGTCTTTGGCTGCCTTGTAACCTTCGGTGCCCTCGACAAAGACCTCGTCAATATCCTTGTTATAGATATCACGGATTGCGCGCTTGATCAGGTCGCTGTCGGTATGGATCAGCATTGGCGCCGCACCCTTTAGGGTATTCTCGCGTATGCCGTCCCACAACCGCGCCAGATAATCAAAGTCGCGCTTGATCTCGGGCTTGGTGCGCGCAAGCCCTGCGGTACGGATGATGCAGCCCATCGTTGACGGCAAGGTCAGATCAGACATGATCGACTTCAACCGTTTACGGTCGGCAGCACTATGTATTTTACGGCTGATGCCACCGCCGTGCGAGGTGTTGGGCATCAATACGCAGTAACGTCCGGCCAGGCTGAGATAGGTAGTCAGTGCTGCGCCCTTGTTGCCGCGTTCTTCCTTGACGACCTGCACCAGCAGCACTTGGCGGCGGTGAATCACGTCCTGAATCTTGTAACGGCGGCGCAGGTTCATGCGCTTGGCGCGCACTTCGTCGCTGGCTTTGGCTACCTGGCCTTCACGCCCACCACGCCCGCGGCCACGGCGGCGGCGGTTGTTGCGGCCATTGTCGCCCGCTTGTTCTTCTGATGAACCATTCTCGCCGTCTTCACCACTGGTGGTATCGAGTTCAGGCTCCTCGCCTTCGGTTATGTCGATAGTGTCGACGCTATCATCGCTCTCGACTTCGATAACATCGCTGTCGTCATCGTCGGTATCGTCCGATCCGCCGATGATGTCGGCTGGCTCGTGATCGTCATCTTCTTCCTGCTCGCGCAGCGCGGCTTCTTCGGCAGCGGCTTCGGCTTCCTCGGCCAGCAAGCGCTCGCGGTCTTCGCGCGGAATCTGATAATAATCGGGGTGAATTTCAGCAAAAGCCAGAAAGCCGTGGCGGTTACCACCATAATCGACAAACGCCGCTTGCAGCGATGGTTCGACGCGGGTTACTTTGGCCAGATAGATATTGCCTTTGAGCTGCTTGTGCTCGGCAGATTCGAAATCAAGCTCCTCGATTTGGTTTCCTGTTACGACTGCGACCCGGGTTTCCTCCCGGTGCCGCGCGTCGATTAGCATACGCGTTGTCATTGATATTACTCCAGCGGGCGGCCCGTCCGGTTGTTAGCCGAGGGCCGCTGGCTCTTTGGTTGTTGCCATGCTGCAAGGGACGAGGATCGTCTGCGCGAACATGGCTAGATTGTTGAAAAGAAAAAATTGCGTCTGCTGCAAATACATGGCGGGCGTATATCGCGCGCGCTTGATTTCCAGCCCATGCGCCATTCCCACGAAGGGCGGCGGGGGTGGAAATATCATGCCTCATGCAGCGTCAACCTGTTAAAAATCCGGAATAACTGGCAGTTTCCGGCTGCGAAATCACGATTAGCCCAATCGAGCCTTAATCGTATAGCGGTGCTAGCACTCTCGCTTGCTTACGGCAAGGGCGCGAAATCTTTTATACCTAATGCGCAATTAACCTCGTCTGGATACCGCGATTTACAGGTCCATGCTTAATC
Organism: Sphingomonadales bacterium; assembly: GCA_031369825.1. GTDB lineage: Bacteria > Pseudomonadota > Alphaproteobacteria > Sphingomonadales > Sphingomonadaceae > Sphingorhabdus_B. Next base: position 76 of record JANMPK010000207.1, on the reverse strand, counting down.
CGCTGTTTATCATGACGTGGGAGCTTTCGCATGGGGCGAAGAAATATCTGGACCAGACAGCCTTTCTCAAAGCATA
>JANMPK010000004.1:0-4819 GCA_031369825.1 Sphingomonadales bacterium | reverse complement strand
CAACTATGGCGCGACGTCGTCATCGAAACCCATGCGGAATACCGCCAAGTCGAACTCAGCCACATGTATGTCGATAATTGCGCGATGCAGTTGGTGCGCAACCCTGGCCAGTTTGACGTAATCGTCACTGGCAATCTGTTCGGAGATATCCTTTCCGATCAGGCAAGCATGTGCGCCGGTTCGATCGGTATGCTCCCCAGCGCCTCACTCGATAGTGCTGGCAAAGGCCTGTATGAGCCGATCCACGGCAGCGCGCCCGATATCGCTGGGCAGGGCAAGGCGAACCCGCTGGCGACGATATTATCCGCCGCGATGATGCTGCGTTACTCGCTTGGCTTGCCCGATGTTGCCGACCGCATCGAAGCCGCGGTAGCAAAGGCACTTGCTGGCGGCGCGCGTTCGGCTGACCTTGGCGGCAACATGTCCACAAGCGAAATGGGCGATGCCGTGCTTGCTGTCTTGACCTGAACACTAACGTCCCCGAAAAGCGACTAATGAAGAAAACAACCGGCCAGAATCGCGCGATTACCAGCAAATGGCGGCCCGCCACGCAAGCCGTTCGCGGTGGCACTTGGCGCAGCGAGCACGGCGAGACGTCCGAGGCGTTGTTCCTGTCGTCGGGTTTTACTTATGATGATGCCGAAACCGTAGCGGCGCGCTTTGCCGGTGAGGCTGAGGGCATGACCTATTCACGGCTGCAGAACCCGACCGTGCAGATGCTGGAAGAACGTATCGCGCTTATGGAAGGTGCCGAGGCTTGCCGTGCGCAGGCAACCGGCATGGCGGCGATGACGACGGCCTTGCTCTGCCAGTTGTCGCAGGGTGACCATGTTGTTGCGGCGCGCGCGGCCTTTGGTTCGTGCCGCTGGCTGACCGATAATCTGCTGCCCAAATGGGGCATTAGCACCACCACAATCGACAGCCGAAACAACGACGAATGGCTGGCGGCGATCCAACCCAACACCAAAGTTTTCTTCTTTGAGACCCCCGCCAACCCGACGATGGATATTGTCGACATGGCCTATGTCTGCGGGCTGGCGAAGCAGCACGGGATTACTACGGTGGTCGATAACGCCTTTGCCACCAGCGTGCTGCAACGCCCGATGGATTATGGCGCGGACGTCGTCGCTTACAGCGCGACCAAGCTGATGGACGGGCAGGGGCGTGTTTTGGCAGGTGCGGTCTGCGGCTCGCAGCAGTGGATTGACGAGGTCTTGCTGCCATTCCAGCGCAACACCGGGCCTAATTTGTCGCCGTTCAACGCGTGGGTAGTGCACAAGGGGCTGGAGACGCTAGAGTTGCGCGCGATGCGGCAGTCCGAAAATGCGCTGGAGGTCGGCAAGTTTCTTGAAAAGCGCGTGCCGGTGATGCTGCATCCGGGCCTGGCCAGCCATCCACAGCATAATCTGGCGATGACACAGATGAAGGCGTGCGGGCCAATCTTCGCATTCGAACTCGATGGCGGCCGCAAACAAGCGCACGGCCTGCTCAACGCGCTTGAACTCATCGACATTTCGAACAATATCGGCGACGCGCGTAGCCTGATGTGCCACCCCGCCTCGTCGACGCATCACGGTATGGGGCCTGAAGGCCGCGAGGCGATGGGCGTCGGTGAGGGGATGATCCGCATCAATGTGGGCCTTGAAGATCCTGCGGACTTGATTGATGATCTCGATCAGGCGCTTAAGGTGGTTGGGCTATGAAAATTTCCCAAACACCGTTCGCCCTGAGCCTGTCGAAGGGCAGCTTGTGCAAACTGGGGTTGACCTCCGGTCGCCTTCGGCTCGACAAGCCCAGCCCGAACGGAAGTTCATTATGATCCTCGACGCATTCTTTACTGCCAGCACGACCAGCCACAATGTCACCGTCCGCGTCGCGCCCAATTTCCTGCCCGAACAATCATCGGCGGATCAGGACCGCTGGTTCTGGTCCTACCATATCCGCATTGAAAATCATGGTGACGAGCCAGTGCAATTGCTGACGCGGCACTGGCGGATTACTGACGGGCGCGGGATGGTCAACCATGTCGATGGCGACGGCATAGTGGGTGAGCAGCCATTACTCTACCCCGGAGGCAGCCACGATTATGTCTCGGGCTGCCCGCTGACCACGCCGAGCGGAATGATGGAGGGGCATTACCGCTTCCTGCGCGAGGACGGCAGCACCTTTCTCGCCGACATCCCTCGCTTCAAGCTGGTTGCACCAGCGACGGCGCGATGAAAATTCCAAACCTCCAGACCCGTTCGTGTCGAGCCCAGTCGAGACACCCATCGGGAGCGCGCGATCTCTCGGCATCTCGACTGGGCTCGATGCGAACGGATAAGGGAGGAGCGTATTGAAACGCACGCACCTCCCACTTAATGGCCTTCGCGTGCTAGACGCCGCCGCACGGCATTTGAGTTTTACCAAGGCCGCCGATGAACTGGCAGTTACACCCGCCGCTGTGGGACAGCAAATACGCGCACTCGAAGACATGCTTGGCGTTGTGCTATTCCGACGCACGCCAAAGGGTTTGGAACTGACGGTAGAAGGATCGGCTGGCCTCGATGCCCTCAGACAGGGCTTCCTGATGTTCGAAGACGCCGTGCGCGCGATGCAGGCGGGGCAGTCTTCGAATTCGCTGACTATAGCCGCCCCGCGCGACTTTACCGCGAAATGGCTGGCGGCGCGGCTTGCGATATTCGGGCAAAGCAATCCTGAAACGCGCTTTACTTTGATCGCCGCAGACGACGATATCGACTTTACCGAAGCCAATCTCGACCTCGCCATCCGCCTAACCGACGGTCCCGGCGAACATGAAGGCGTGCGACTGGCAGAGGGTGCATTTGTGACTGTCGCTGCGCCCGAGGGCGGCACCGAAACGCCGATCAGCTGGCCGCATTGTCCGGTCGCCGATGGGTTGCCCGCCTTGCGTTTGGCCGATGCCGGGCTGGCAATAGATGCTGCGGCAATCGGCCTTGGCCGCGCCAATGTGCCGCACTTGCTGGCCGAAGCGGATTTGGCAGCAGGCCGCGTGCGCGCGCTGGATAATGCGAAGGAAAGTAACCTCGCGTATTGGCTGGTGGCACCATTGCCGCAGTGGCGGCAGAAGAAGGTCAAATCTCTGGTTGAGGCGTTGACGGCCTAATTGGCAACACTATCCACCAGCCGTCCCATCAATGCTGCAAATGCCGCATTATCGACCTCTGCGGCTGGATTGTTCCAGCTTCCTGAAATCGCATACCAGTCGCCCGCCTTCGACTGTGCAAGGAAGCTCATTGCGATCACGCCCGGTTCTGACCCGCCTTTATAGCCGAGATACTTCCATTTGGCCGCTACAGCTGGCGCAACACCCTTGTTGACCGCCATGATGTCGAGCGCAGTTTTGCTGTCGACGCGGCGCAGGTGGTTCATCAGCAGCGCGATGTCAGCGGGCGAAGCGAACCATTCGATGCTGTCGATGGCGACTGGACCCGACCCGAGTTGCGACAGGTCGATTCTATCGTAGCCCAACGCGGCGGCTTGGGTTTCCAGAATGTCGCGTTGCTGTGCTTCGGTCGCTTTCTGGAACCGCGTGCGCAACGGCAGATTGCTCTTCAGCGCGAACGCCTCAACCGTCGTCAGCAAAGGCAATGCCCTGTCTGGCGCGCTATGGCCGATGCTCGCCAGTTTCTGTTCGACAGCATCGCGGCCCAGCACGCGGATCAGTTCATCGGTTGCGGCATTGTCGCTGACTGAAATCATCCATGTAGCCAGTGTTTGTAGCGTCACCGGCGTCCCGCGTGGCCAGCCTTGGGTGGCGCTGGAGGAATAGGCGCGCGCATCGAGCGGTACGACGTCGGACCATTTGCGACGCCCCGATTCAACCTGGGTAGCGAGTTCGGCGAGAACATAGAGTTTGAACGTCGAGCCGATGGCGAATTGCTCTTGCCCGTTGAGTTCGCTCTTCTCGCTGCCGTCGAGCCGTTGGACAAGATAGCCTGACCGGCCCGGCAACGCCTTGAAGTCCGCACTTATCTTAGTGATATCATCGCCCTTCACGGCAAAGCCCGTCGCCAGCAAGCCAGCGACTTTATTCGGTGCAGCGGGTTCGACGGTGATCTCGACGGTCCCGATTGCGCGTTCATATTCGACCTTCAGCGTCGCGGTGTTGGGGCCTGTACGGTCAATCGTCAGCACCTGAACGGCTTTACCATATTGTGCCGAGAGGCTCGCAGCGATCGCGTTCATTTGTGCTGGCGGCACGGCGGTTAAAAAGCTCGCGGTGAAATATTCCTCCAGAGGCAGCGCGCCATTCAGCATCGCCACCAGTTGGTTCACCCGAATATCCAAAGGTGTTGCGGGCAGCGTCTCGACAACAGGCGCGGTCGCGGCATTGGAGGTCGTGGCACAAGCGCCGAGCAACGATAGCAAAATGCAAAATAGCAAGCGTTTCATGTCCGTCTCCCTATGCGATCAAGCGTCAATCGCTTCCTCATCCAGCTGCGCGGCATTTTCCTGAATGAAATTGAACCGGTGCTCGGGGTTTTTGCCCATCAGCCGGTCAACAAGATCAGTCACCACTGCGCGGCGTTCATATTCGTGGGGCAGGGTGATGCGGATGAGGGACCGGGTTTTCGGGTCCATCGTCGTTTCGCGCAGCTGTCCCGGGTTAATTTCCCCAAGCCCCTTGAACCGGCCAACGTCGACATTCTTGCCCTTGAAAACTGTAGATTCGATTTCGGCGCGGTGCGCCTCGTCCTGCGCATAGACCGAAGTCGCACCGTGGGTCAGGCGGTAGAGCGGCGGGCGGGCGAGGAACAGATGTCCAGCGCGAACGATCTCTGGCATTTCCTGAAAG
>JANMPK010000440.1:0-1565 GCA_031369825.1 Sphingomonadales bacterium | reverse complement strand
GGCTGCCCGGAAGCTGGCGAGTTCCGTGCGCCAGACCTTTCTGGCCGCGCGGCATCGCCCAATGGTCCTGGTGATTACCAATATCTCTGCCTCGACCATGTCCGTGAATTCAATACCGCCTATGACTGGTTCACCGGCATGTCGCCTGAAGAAATTTTTGCCGCACAAAGCCCGACTTATGCCTGGAGCAGCGAAACCCGTGCTTTCCGGCCGACCGCGGGTGTCGATACGCCGCCAAAATGGGCGGACATTCATGACCCGCTCGATGCTATTTCCGCACGTTTCAGGGAGCGTATGCCAAAACAGCGCGCCGACGGCCATATCTTCTCCGCTGAAGACCGCCGCGCACTAAAAACGTTAGGGCTTGGTGAGGATGTCGACAGGCGCGCGCTGCGTTCGGCCTATTCGGCGTTGGTGCGCAAATTCCATCCTGACAAAAATGGCGGCAACCGGTCGTATGAAAAGGCTTTGCAAGACGTGATTGCTGCCTATACGCAGCTTAAAAGCTCTCCTGCCTTTACCTGACGAGATACGATAATGACAGACATTCCCAACATTCAGCCCGACAGCCGCGACGCGACCATATTGGCCGCCCCTGATAAAACCATCAGCGTGCGCGAATTGTTTGGCATTGATGTCGATATGGAGTGCCCGGCGTTTTCCGAAGCGGACGAGCGTGTACCCGATACCGATGACAGCTATGTCTTCGACCCTGATACCACGCTCGCGATTTTGGCAGGCTTCGCGCACAACCGCCGCGTCATGGTGCAGGGCTATCACGGCACCGGCAAATCGACGCATATCGAACAGGTTGCCGCGCGGTTGAACTGGCCGTGCATCCGTATCAACCTTGACGCGCATATCAGCAGGATCGACCTGATTGGCCGCGACGCGATTGTGCTGCGTGATGGACAGCAGGTCACGGAGTTCCGCGAAGGTTTGCTGCCTTGGGCTTTGCAGACGCCGACCGCATTGGTTTTCGACGAATATGACGCAGGTCGCCCCGACGTTATGTTCGTTATCCAGCGCGTTCTTGAAGCCGAGGGCAAGCTGACCTTGCTTGACCAGAACCGCGTCATCCGCCCGAACCCGTTTTTCCGGTTATTTGCGACTGCCAATACTGTTGGATTGGGCGATACCAGCGGGCTGTATCACGGCACACAGGCGATCAACCAGGGCCAGATGGACCGTTGGAATATCGTCGTCGGCCTCAACTATCTGCCCGCTCAAGTCGAAAGCGAGATCGTTCTCTCCAAATCAACCGGGATTGAGCCGGCCGCGGTCGCCAATATGGTCAAGGTCGCCGACCTGACCCGCCAAGGATTCATCAATGGTGACATTTCGACCGTCATGAGCCCGCGCACCGTTATCACCTGGGCGCAGAACACCGCGATCTTCAAGGACGTCGGCTTTGCGTTCAGGTTGAGCTTCCTCAACAAATGCGATGAGACCGAGCGCATGCTGGTGGCTGAATACTACCAGCGCGTGTTCGGCACCGATCTGCCCGAAAGCGTCGTGGGCAAGGCATGATGCTGCTGCGGTTGGCTGCGGCTGCGCTGCTCGCG
>JANMPK010000422.1:0-4917 GCA_031369825.1 Sphingomonadales bacterium | reverse complement strand
TTGGGACCGAATTGCAGGAGCACCTTGCCGTCCATTTCCGACGCTTTCAAAGGCTTGCCAATTAACGTCATCCGGAAATGTTCGCCTGGACCAAAGCGATCGAAGAAGACCGTTACCTGTTGATCGTCCGTTCCGAATGTGCGCGCCAGTCTGCATCGGTCATCAGCGAAGTCTACATGCCACTTTGAACTAGCCGCTAGACGCAACGGCTCATTTTTTATTTCTGCTGCAACAGGGACGGACAGTAAAGCTATACCAACCGACGCAACTATTTTTAATTTCATCATCATAACCACCACATTATGATGTAAATAATTGGCTCGCAATAGCTTTAATGTTGATAAGACCCTGAGTAGAAGAAACAGAGCGGCACCACATTTTATTAACATGATTTTGTGCTGCAAAAAGCAACCGTGGTAAGCCCCTTTTTGGTTTACACAGACATGGTTATGATCTGGCGAATCTGCTCAAAGCTTCGCCACCAACTCCGGCACGGCGGTAAACAGGTCAGCAACCAGTCCGATATCCGCGACCTGGAAGATCGGAGCATCCTCGTCTTTGTTGATGGCGATGATGACTTTGCTGTCCTTCATGCCTGCCAGATGCTGGATTGCGCCCGAGATGCCGACCGCGATATAGACTTCGGGGGCGACGATCTTGCCGGTCTGGCCGACCTGGTAATCGTTGGGGACATAGCCCGCGTCGACCGCTGCGCGTGATGCGCCGACGCCTGCGCCGAGCTTGTCGGCCAGCGGCAGGATAGTCGCGGCGAAGGTGTCGGCGTCTTTCAGCGCGCGACCGCCGGAGACGATGATCTTGGCGCTGGTCAGCTCAGGGCGTTCCTGCTTGGCGATCTCGCTGCCGACAAAGCTGGAGAGGCCTGAATCGCTGACGCCCGAGACGGCTTCGATGCTAGCCGAACCGCCGGCGGGCTCGGCTTTCACGAACGCAGTGCCGCGAACGGTAATGACCTTCTTTGCATCGCTCGACTGCACGGTAGCAATCGCGTTGCCTGCGTAGATCGGCCGGGTGAAGGTGTCGGCGCTTTCAACGCTGAGGATATCCGAGATCTGCATCACGTCGAGCAACGCCGCAACGCGAGGAGCGATGTTTTTGCCGTGGCTGGTGGCGGGGAAGACGGCAGCGTCAAAGCTGCCCATCAATCCGGCAATCAGCGGCGCGACATTTTCGGCCAACTGATTGGCGTAAGCTGCATCATCGGCGACATGGACTTTGGTTACACCAGCGATCTTCGCAGCTGCCTCGGCAACCGCGCCACAACCCGAACCTGCAACCAGCGCATGGACTTCGCCCAATTGCTGCGCAGCGGTCACCGCAGCCAAAGTCGCGTCCTTCATCGACGCATTATCATGCTCTACAAATACGAGGACGCTCATGCTGCCACTCCCAGTTCCTTGAGTTTAGCGACCAGCGCATCGACGTCGGCGACCTTGATACCAGCACTACGCACTGGCGGTTCGGAAACTTTAAGCGTCTTCAGGCGCGGCGCGACGTCTACGCCATAATCGGCTGGCGTCTTGTGCGCCATCGGCTTCGATTTAGCCTTCATGATGTTTGGCAGCGAGGCATAACGCGGTTCGTTGAGGCGAAGGTCGGTGGTCACAATCGCGGGCAAGCCCAGCTTCACTGTTTCGCTGCCGCCATCGACTTCTCGCGTAACCGAGACACTGTCGCCCGAAACCTCGACCGCGCTGGCAAAGGTGCCTTGCGGACGGCCTGTGAGCGCGGCCAGCATCTGGCCGGTCTGGTTCGAATCATCGTCAATCGCCTGCTTGCCCAAAATGACAAGGCCCGGCTGTTCTTCGTCCATGATCTTGGCGAGGATCTTCGCAACGCCCAATGGTTCGACGTCTTCGGCCACGACGAGGATCGCACGGTCGGCACCCATTGCGAGTGCGGTGCGCAAAGTTTCCTGCGCCTTTTCAGGACCAACAGACACCGCAATCACTTCGGTCGCAACGCCCTTTTCGCGGAGGCGGAGTGCTTCCTCGACCGCGATTTCGTCAAACGGGTTCATGCTCATTTTGACATTGGCCAGATCAACACCAGTGCCATCGGGTTTCACCCGCGGCTTCACGTTATAATCGATGACCCGCTTCACAGGGACGATGATCTTCATGGTTCAGTCCTCTTCACCTAATCAAGACGAGTGAATGCCCGCCAAATCTGTTGCGCCTATGCTTGACGTTTACGTGAACGTCAAGTGCTTGATGAGCCCCTCATGCTGAACTTGTTTCAGCATCTTACTTGAGAGGCGGCGCTGACCTCAATTAAGACCCTGAAACGAGTTCAGGGTGACATACAAAAAACTCAGGCCGCCTTGCGCACCTCTGCTACAATTTTTTCCGCCGCGTCACCCAAGTCGTTGGCCGAAACAATCGGCAGCCCTGAATTGGCGAGGATGTCCTTGCCCTGCTGCACATTGGTGCCTTCCAGACGCACCACCAGCGGCACCGACAGGTTCACTTCCTTGGCTGCGGCGACAATACCATCGGCGATGATGTCGCATTTCATAATGCCGCCGAAGATGTTGACGAGGATGCCCTTCACTGCAGGGTCCTTGAGGATGATCTTGAACGCTGCGGTTACCTTCTCCTTCGATGCGCCGCCGCCGACGTCGAGGAAGTTGGCGGGGAATTCGCCGTTCAGCTTGATGATGTCCATCGTCGCCATCGCAAGGCCTGCGCCGTTGACCATGCAGCCGATATTGCCGTCCAATTTGATGTAAGCGAGGTCATATTCGCTCGCTTCGACTTCGGCGGGGTCTTCTTCGGTAAGGTCGCGCAATTCGGCGAGATCCTTGTGGCGGAACATTGCGTTGCCGTCGAATGCGACCTTGGCGTCGAGCACCAGAAGCTCATCGCCGTTCGCGCCCTTGCAGACCGCGAGCGGGTTGATTTCGATCTGCTCGGCATCGGTGCCGATGAACGCGGCATATAGGCCGGCAAGCACAGTCTGCGCCTGCTTTGCCAAATCGCCAGTCAGGCCAAGCGTTGCCGCCACCGAACGGCCGTGGTATGGCATGATACCGGTGGCCGGGTCGATGGTTATGGTGTGAATCTTTTCGGGTGTGTCATGCGCCACTTCTTCGATGTTCATTCCGCCTTCGGTCGAGGCGACTACGGCGATCTTGCTGGTGGCACGGTCGACTAGCAAAGCGAGGTAAAATTCCTGTTTAATGTCGGCGCCGTCAGTGATGTAGAGACGGTTCACTTGCTTGCCAGCGTCACCGGTCTGGATGGTGACCAGTGTGTTGCCCAGCATGTCCTTCGCGTGCGCTTCGACTTCATCCAGATTGAACGCGAGACGGACGCCGCCTTTTGCATCGGGGCCGAGTTCCTTGAATTTGCCCTTGCCGCGTCCACCTGCGTGAATTTGCGATTTCACCACATAAAGAGGCCCCGGAAGCTGCTTTGCAGCCGCAACGGCTTCTTCGACGCTAAGCGCCGCGATACCTGCAGGCACAGCGACGCCGAATTTCGCCAGCAATTCCTTGGCCTGATATTCATGGATATTCATGGGAAAAAGCGTCCTTACAGATAGCGGAGTCGCAGGCGCTAAAGCACAGACACGCTCCGAATGGAAGGGTTTGGCCCAAGTTTTTATTGGGGCGCCAGAAGGCCGTATTCGGCAAGTTCATGGCGCAAAGCTGTGGCGTGTTTGAAATGATGTGCGACAAAGCCGTTGGCGCGGGCGGATATCACGTTGTCGATATTGTCATCTACGAAAATGGCTTCGCCCGGTTCAAGGTCAAAGCGTTCGAGCGCCAGAGCGTAGATGGCCCGGGTCGGGCTTCACCATTTTCTCGACGCCAGAAACGATTATGTCGCCGAAATTGTCGAATATCGGCTGCGTTGGGCGGAAAATATCCCAGAATTCCGCACCGAAATTAGTGATGGCAAATAACGGCACGCCGCGCTCTGCGAGTTCGCTGACAATTTCCAGCGAACCCGCGACTGGCCCCGGAATTGTCTCGTTAAACCGGGTGCGATAGGCCTCGATATGCGGCGCATAGGCTGGATGAAGTGCCGCCAGCTCGGCAACTATATCGGCAAGTGGGCGACCGGCATCATGCTGAAAATGCCATTTGGGGGTAACGACATTTGCAAGGAACCAGTCGAGTTCGGCTTCGTCGTCAATCAGCTTCGCAAACAGATAGCGCAAATCCCATTCGAACAGCACTTTGCCGACATCGAAAACGACTGTTATTATCTTAGTCATGTGCGCGCTCTTAGGTGAGCGCGCACATTCAGTCACGCCAATATTCAGCGCGTCCAATACCATCGAACCGGCCCGATTTAAGGCAGCACCGCTTGAAATCTCTTCCCCGAATTGCATGGACATGGATCGTTCCGTCCCAACTTTTCGAGCAGCTCCTTCTCGCCGCCACGTACGAATCGCAATCCGCGCTTCACATGGGTTTCGGATGGATAGCCTTTTCGGCGTTTACTGGTGACCTCGAAAGCAAGGGAGGTCTTGGAGTTGCTGTTTATCTGTCATGATATCCTCCTGCCATTTTTACTGCACAAACGAAAAAAGCCGCCGGAACCCCGACGGCTTCATGGTCAAACGCACCGACTGTCCCGATGCGAGAGAATCGGAAATCAGCCCTGGCGTGCCTTGAAGCGCGGCTGGGTTTTGTTGATGACATAAGTCCGCCCACGGCGACGAATCACGCGGTTGTCGCGGTGGCGGCCCTTGAGGGACTTGAGAGAATTAACGACTTTCATCGGATTTACCCGTCTTTTTGGTGCATAAAGCTTGAATTGAAGGCGCGCTCCTATGGGTGGGGGCGGTCAAAGTCAAGCACGAAGCCTGCGTTTTTACGATTCAGCCGCCATACATCGCTTGCCATCATATACGCGCGGCGTAAGGATATCTCGATGATCAAAACAT
>JANMPK010000349.1:0-4205 GCA_031369825.1 Sphingomonadales bacterium | reverse complement strand
TGATGGAAGCTGGCTGGGTCAGGCCGGCCGGTCGGCGCGAAGTACCGGGAAGGCCATTACTGTACGCAACCACTTCAGGGTTTCTGACGCATTTCGGGTTAACCTCACGCAAAGATCTACCGGGTATTGATGATTTGAAGGCCGCTGGATTGCTGGATCCTATAGATATGGCGCTGGGTGATATGCAATTCGGCGAAGAAAGTGATGGCGAACTGGAAATTGTCGAAGATAATGACTAAATGCTATATGAGCGTGATCGGGCAGTATGTGCTGTCTTTGCCGGGGACGTCCCCGTTAGGAGTATGAAATGGGTGGATTGAGCATCTGGCATTGGCTGATTGTCGGCATTTTGGTGCTTCTGTTATTCGGTAAAGGTCGCTTTTCCGATATGATGGGCGATGTTGCCAAGGGCATCAAAAGCTTCAAAAAAGGCATGAGCGAAGAGGACGAAGCACCTAAGGTTCCTCCGCAAATCGGTTCATCAACCGTGATCGACGCCGAAAAGCAGACCGACAAGACGCAAGGCTGATTTGATGGCTGCGGTGTTTCTTTCACCTCCGGTGACGGGGGCCTGAAATGTTTGACGTCGCATCATCCGAATTTTTGCTTGTTATGTTGGTCGCGTTGGTTGTGATCGGCCCGAAAGATTTGCCACGCGTTTTGAGTGCGGTTGGCAAATGGGTTGGCAAGGCGCGCGCTGTAGCCGCGCAATTTAGGTCCGGTTTCGACGAAATGGTGCGCGAATCCGAGCTCGCTGATCTCGAAAAGAAATGGAAGGCCGAAAACGAACGGATCATGCAAGCTCATCCAGCCGATCCTGTCTTCGAAGCACCGGTTGAATCTACAATCGTTGCACCTGTGTCCAAGCCAAAGGCTAAGCGCAAGCCTAAACCAAAAGTAAAGATCGACCCCGCAGCATGAGCGAGATCGACGACAGCAAAATGCCCTTGCTCGACCATCTCATCGAACTGCGCAGGCGTTTGTTGTGGTCGGTGCTGGCACTGGCTGTTGCTTTCGGCGTGTCGATCTATTTCGCGCGGCCAATTTTCGGATTTTTGGTGCAGCCTTTGCTGGCATCGGGCCAAAGCAAGCTGATTTACACCGCAATCTTCGAGGCATTCTTCGTAGAGATCAAAGTCGCGTTCTTTGCGGCATCATTCGTGTCATTTCCGGTATTCGCTACCCAGCTTTGGAAATTTGTTGCACCTGGCCTGTATTCTAAAGAGAAGCGTGCATTCTTGCCGTTTCTGCTGGCAACACCGGTGCTGTTTACAGCCGGTGCGGCGATGGCTTATTATATGGCGATTCCGATTGCGCTCAAATATCTGCTCGGCTTTGGCGGCAATGTCGGAGGTGTGCAGCAAGAGGCACTACCCGGCGTCGATAATTATCTCAATTTCGTAATGAAATTCATCTTCGGTTTCGGCATATCGTTTTTGCTGCCGGTGTTGCTGATGCTGCTGGAAAAAGCAGGCATCGTTTCGCTCCAGCAACTCAAAGGCGCGCGGCGCTATGCGATAGTCGGTTCGTTTGCGGTGGCCGCTGTTTTGACCCCACCTGATGTCGTTTCGCAACTGTTGCTCGCGATACCGCTGTGCATCCTTTACGAACTGGCGCTAATCGCCATCTGGTTTACGCAGCGCAGACAAAAAGAAGAGGTCCCAGAAACCGAGACCACTCCTTCTTTATAGCCATCAGTTAAGTAGCGCGGTCGCCTGCTTCGCCAACCGATTCGATATCTTCGCCGACGCCCTTTACGGTATTGCAGGCAGCTGTCAGCAGAGATGCCGAAAGCAGAATGATTGTTACAATTTTACGCATATGAACCTCCTTGTTGTTCACGCAGTGTCACTAAAGACCCATTTGATAAACACGCAGTGGAGGTAAATGTTCCCAAGCCGAAACAGCCTCAGATAGCTCGGTCGCCCGCATCGCCCACGGATTCGATATCGCGGCCAAGCCCTTTGACGGTGTTGCACGCCGATAATAGCAATGAAGCTGAAATAAGGATTGCCGCAGCAATTTTACGCATGGAAATTCTCCCGTCTGATTGGTGCAATTTGCATGCACCTGCCAAAGTGAACAGGCGCTGACAATCAGAAACTGAATCGTGCGGTTACCCTAAAATCACGACCGGCCAGCGGCGCGAAATCTTTTAAGAAGCTGGCATGGCGCCGTGCATTGACGTCGAAGACATTGTTGGCTGACAATGTCAGGCTGCTATCACTGTCCGCGCCAAAGGGTTTGAACGAAATGCTGGCATTGGTCATTGTGTAGCCGCTAGTTGCCGTTTCAAAAGCTGCGATGCGATCTTGGCCGTCCACCCACTCAACCTCTACGCGGCCAGTTAGCGTGTCCGATTGCGCTTCCAGTCCCCCGAGTAAGCGCAAAGCAGGGATGCGCGGTGCTGGACCTAGATTCCTGATCCGGGCGCGGGTGAAGTCGCCGACGCCGTCGAGATTGATTGCATAGTCACCCAATTGCGCGAGTTTCAACGATGCTTCGATTTCTGCGCCATAATAGCGTGCATTGGCTTGGCCGAATTGAAATACCGGTAGGTCATCTTGTATCGCACCTGTCGCAGTTTCAAAGATGAAGTCCTTAAACCAGCTATGGTAAACCGAAGCTGACAGATTGTATCCGTTACCACTGCCGCGCAGCGACAGTTCAACGCCAGTTGATTTTTCCTTGGCAAATGCTGGGTCACCTACTTCGAATGCTTGCGTTCCGGCATGGGGTCCGTTGGCGAACAGTTCTTCGGCGGACGGCGCACGTTGTGTGTAGGAGCCGTTAATACCGATCCGCCAACCGTCGCTAACTTCTAGATTGGCCCCCAACGAACCAGAGAGCGTTGTGAACGTGCGCCGGTAATCGGGGTTGCCAAGGTCAGTATCGGCATTGGCAGACAAAGTGGAGCGTTCGACACGACCGCCTGCCTCCGCTCTCACAGCTCCAAAATCGTAACTTTGAACAGTGAACACACCAAATTGGCTGGTTTCACTTTTGGGCAAGAACTTCTCGTCACCGATGATGTTCAGGTTGCGCAGGAAAAACTGTGCGCCAACCGCACCTTGCCAGCCGCCCTGTTCGCGCTGGACCAATTCTAACCGGCCTTCCCAGCCATCATTCAGAAATGTGGTCCCGATCGCGCCGGTGTCGTCAATTTCATTATGTTTGTAATCCGCATAGCCGCCGCGAAATTTGATAGCCGAGACAAATCCGCTCTCTGGTTTGATCTCGCTGCGGAAATCAACGCGGGTTTGTTTTACGTCCAGGCGCACTCCTTCGGCCTCGACTGCAGGATCGACCGAATACCGAACAGGCACGCCGTATAAGCTGTCATAATGGCTGACCGAAAAACCCATATTTCCGTTCGACGTAATGACCGCGGCACCACCAGCTACTTCCCATGTCCGTCCGGCGCTGTTAGGAAGTTTGCCCCTCAGATCAGCCAAGTCGGCTATATCAGGATCGCCGCTCGCCAACGCGGCGGCGCGTAACGCGGGGGTTAATATGAATCCACCGGTGCGTAGATCACCGGTCTTGGTATATGTGCCATCGAAATGTAGAACGATCTTGTCACTCACGGGCAAATCGGTACGCGCGCCGCCGCTGCGTTCATTGGCTGCCGTACCGTAAGTGGCAATGCCATCAACATGTATGCCTTCCTCGGGAATAGATCGTGGAATCCGGCTGTCGATAACGTTGACAACACCACCGATTGCCGACGAGCCATAAAGCAGCGACGCTGGCCCGCGCAGTACCTCGATACGGTCGGCAGTCAGCGGGTTGATGACAACGGCGTGATCGACGCTGGTGTTCGATACGTCAAAGCTGCCGATACCGTCCGACAGCACACGCACGCGCTCGCCCTGAAAACCCCGCAAAACCGGGCGTGAGGCGTTGGGGCCAAATGACGTGGCGGAAACGCCAGCCTGATGCGACAAGGTTTCACCGATGGTTGGCTTTAGCTCGCGGGTCAATTCTTCGGCAGTCAACACCGATGTGCCTGCCAATATGTCTGACTGGTTGCGTACCAACAATCCCGAAACAACAATTTCACCCTCCGCAACATCATGGTCTCCATGCTTGTCGTCATCGGCAGGGATAGTAGACTGAGCATAAGCTGAAGTCGTCGATACCGAAGCCAAAAGCGAACTGGCGAGGAAAAGATGTGTACGGGTCGAACGAATTTTCATGGGATT
>JANMPK010000298.1:0-1711 GCA_031369825.1 Sphingomonadales bacterium | reverse complement strand
AAGTTGCCGGGGTCTGGAAGTCCGTCCGCAGTCAGCGTGATGGCCTGATCGACGCCGCTGTCCGATGTGCCGGTGACGTCAAAGGCGAACCATGCCTCGTTTTGCGTGCCGAATGGATTGCCGGCCTTGGTCAAAGTCGCGCTTTGGGTCTGCCCGGGCTGCAGAAATACGTTGATTGCACCACTGTTAAGCGCAGGAATTAGGCCATTTGGTGCAAGTGGATCGACTGCACCATTGGCAAGCGTTCCGCGGAAATAATATCCTACTCCCAATGTTGAGCTTGATTTACTGCTCGCTCGGGATGCCCCCGCACGATATTCCCAACTGCCAAACAATGGCCCCTGCGCGTTCAGATAAAAACGGTCCGCATCTGTCGTTGTCTGGATTGTGCGGGGGCCACATTCCAGACACCGCCAACGGTAAGCAATCGGAGCATTAGGCGCGAGCACAATGCCTGGAAATGCTGCGCGTAATTGAGCGACGATCGCGGCGTAGCCGGAACCTGTGCTGGGATAACGCAACTGCTGCGACGATCCATTGTTCGATATCTGCACCTCAGAAAAACTTTTCGCCGCATCGGCATTCGAACGCAAATACTCCAGGCTGATTTCATGATCGCCCAACCGGGCAACGCCGCGGGCAACAAAACTGATCGTTTGCAAAGGTTGCTGCAGAACCGCTGGCTTGCCCGTCTCATAGGCGCAAGCATAAGCATTTGCGGGCGAGCCCCACAACACCGAGTCATAAGCGAACATGTTGGGATTGGATGAACATCCTGCACCACCTGGAATGTTGAGCGTATTGATGCCTCCCGTTCCGCGCTGTGTCGTGCTCCCTGGCACAAACGGGGCATTGCCACTGGTGATCAGCGTCGGAGTAGGGTTTAATCCAGTCGATCCAACCGCAAAAATAGTCGCAAACGGTGTTCCGCGTGTATCGGCTGACAAACCAAAACTCGGTGCATTTGTGGTTACAAAATCCCTTTGTAACCCGCGCAGGACTTTATTATCGCTATATGAACCAGCGACCATGATATTAAAGCCGTCTTCGTCAAGATTACCAATACCCGCAGTTACTGACGACTTGTAGATATCGCCACCGCCATGTTGGGTTTTGTCGATGAATGTCGAAAGGCCAAGACCTTCGTAATTTTTCTTGAGGATGAAGTTAATAACACCGCCAGTGGCGTCGGTCCCGTATATCGCCGATGCGCCGTCTTTCAGAACTTCGACGCGCTCGACCGCAGCAAAAGGGATCTGGTTGACATCAACCGCGCCACCGCCAAGGCCGTGCGAAGCAACGCGCCGACCGTTGAGTAATATCAGCGTACCACCAGAGCCCTGGTTACGCAGGTTGGCTGATGAGACGCCATTTGTACCGCGCTGTGCGCCGGATGTAATATCAGAATTTGCCGCGAGATTATCAGCGCCATTGCCATTTGAGTTCAAAAGCGAAATAAATTGCTCCGGGCTACTAATACCTTCTCGGGTGATGTCTTCGTTAGTGTAGATTTGAAGCGGAACCGCACTTTCTTGGGGTTTGCGCTTGATGCTTGACCCTGTCACGATGATTGCGCCATCGTCCTCGGTCGCAGCACTTGCGTCGGTGATTTTAATATCGCTGTCCTGCGCGAACACAGGCACGGTCAGACAGGTCGCCATCAATAACAATGCGGTTTTGGTGAGCTTCATGATTTCCCCCTTTTGGAAAC
>JANMPK010000297.1:0-2146 GCA_031369825.1 Sphingomonadales bacterium | reverse complement strand
GGATGGAGCAAAAGGGGCTGCTCCGGCGCGCTGACACCTGACAGAATTTCCTTTCCTACACTGCCGTTAAATGTCACCAGCGGACCATGTTTATGCAGGTCAAAATTGATTGTCGTTGTTCGAAATTCGAGGCACTTTTTGAGTCCGGAAGGCACCCTAAGGGTAGTCTCTACTTTCTGACATTTCTGCGGGTTTCGCTCGAAGGATTTATGGTATGATCTCCAACAGCTTTCTATCTGCTGACGGCGTACGAATCGCTTGGCGCGAGATTGGCGAGGGGCGTCCGCTCGTTCTCATTCACGGCTATTTTAGCGAAGCTGATACCAACTGGATTAAATATGGCCATGCCGGGTTGCTCGCTGACGCAGGCTATCGCGTTATCATGCCAGACCTGCGCGCGCATGGCTTGAGCGGGAAGCCGCATGATCCGGAGCTTTATCCCAAAGACATTCTAGCCGACGACCAATTTGCGCTGATTGACCATCTCGGTCTGACCGATTTCGACCTTGGCGGCTATTCGCTTGGAGGCCGGACGGTGTCGCGGATGCTGGCGCGCGGCTGTTCCCCGCGACGGGCAATCATATCGGGAATGGGGCTGCAAGGGCTGACGAGCACCGACAACCGCGGAAGTCATTTTCGCCATATTCTCGATAATCTGGGAAACCACGAAAAAGGTTCGCCAGCGTGGATGGCTGAAGCGTTTTTGAAAACGATAGGTGGTGATCCCGTGGCGTTGCGTTGTATTCTCGGTACCTTCGTCGATACCAGCGAGGAAGAGTTGCGCGAGATGGACTTGCCCGTTGCTGTCATTTGCGGCGAGGATGATCAGGACAATGGCTCGGCGGTGGCGCTGGCCGACCTTCTCCCGCACGGTAAGTTGTTCACGGTTCCTGGCAATCATATGAGCGCGGTAGTCAAACTCGAACTGGGGCAGGCGCTGGTCGAAGCGTTGACGGAGCCGTCATGGTGAACGCCGATTTGCAACCGACGTTGGTTGGCCAAAATCTGCTGTTACGTCCGCTGACTGCAGACGACTGGGACGCGATGTATGCTGTGGCGAGCGATCCGCTGCTGTGGGAATTGCACCCGGCCTCGGACCGTTACAAGGAGCCAGTGTTCCGCGAATATTTTGCAGGGGCTATGAAATCGCGCGGCGCATTGGCCGTTGTAGCCCGTGCCACCGGCATCATCATCGGCGGCAGCCGCTATGCGAACTTCGTGCCTGAGCGAAACGAAATCGAAATCGGCTGGAGCTTTCTTGCGCGCAGTCATTGGGGCGGCGTATATAACCGCGAGATGAAGACGTTGATGCTGACCCACGCATTCCGTTATTTCGATAGTATCCGCTTCAATATCGGCGCGACCAATGTCCGTTCGCGCCGCGCGGTTGAAAAGATCGGCGCTCGGTTCGACGGCGATTATGTGCCTGAAGCGATCAACGGAGTTCCTGCTGTATTGCATGTAATGTACCGGCTGAACCGCGACGAGGCACATGCCGCAAATATGCTTTTGGGAGAGAGCGATGCAGACGGAAAGCAAATTAGAGCGTAATTTCTGGCAGTTCTGGCTTGGCGGATTGCTGATCCTTACGGCAATGATTGCGATGAACCCGTGGTTTGTGACCGACGTTTCGCCCTGGGGTATCCGCGACCACCAGTCTGCGGGAACAGCGGCACGTGTCGACGCTATTCAAACGGCTTGGCAGTCAGCGGGGGTGCTCGGGCGGGCACGCCTGGGCATGGCAATCGACCTTATCTACATCGCGGTCTATTCGTTCGGCGCATATTGCGGCGGGCGTCTGTTTGCGCAGGCCACGAAACCGGCATTGCGGCGGCTTGGCTGGATAATCGTTGCCGCAGCGATAATCCTTGGCGTCGCTGATTATGTCGAAACAGTATGTCAGTTTATCCAGATCATGCAGTTCAAGGGCAGCGACCTTCTGGCGCACATTGCGGCGACCGCGCAGCCGATAAAAACGACCGCTTTCCTTACCAGCTTTTTTGGTCTGCTAGTGGCGTTGTTCCTTCGACGAATGACACGCCGCACGGCTTGACGGGTGCGCCACAAAGTTTCACCATCGCGTCATATTATTTGCTGAGGAGCCCACCCCGATGAAAACTCTCGTCTCGGTCGCCGCATTGGCGAT
>JANMPK010000280.1:0-5236 GCA_031369825.1 Sphingomonadales bacterium | reverse complement strand
CGTCGGCTTTGTAATTTTTGATCGTATCGGTGCGCTCGGTAAAGCTGGATGGTAGGAAAGGTATCGCCGCCAGCCCCAATAATGCGGCACCGCCTAGATAAAGCATCCGGTAGCGGGCATAACGCAGCAGCAATAGTCCTAGAACGGCAATGCACACGACGCCGGTGCGCGCCTGGGTGCCGACGGGAATCAGCAGACAGGCAAAGATCAGCGCCGCCGCATATAGCCGCACTTTCCAATCGGGTTTAAATATCGTGCCGTGCTTTGCCAGCCACAGGATGAGCGGGATGATGGTGATCGCCACGCACGAAATGATGCTGCCTTCAAATAATCCGCTATTATCGTCGATCAGGATGACCAGCGAGCCATAGCCGCCACCGCCAGCCGCAGTCTTGATGCCGCCGGTTACAATCAAGGCCGAAGCGCACAGCACCATCGTCAGCACCAACGCCTCGATCCGCAATTTTGTGCGCAAGGTAAGCGGCAGGAAGGCGGCAAATACCAGCGCCTTCCATACCCATCCCCATTTTTCGAGCGCCGCGACCGGCTCTGCGGCAACCGTTGTCGTGTATCCGCAATAAGCCAGCAGCACCAGCAAAAGCACCCACCGTGGCGCTATCCTGACGTCGCGTTTATCATCGCTCGCCAAAAATCCCAGAACCGCGAGCACGAACAGGATGAGCGACAACGGAATCGAGTTGAGCAGAAAATAGCTCAACCGCTGTGGTGAAACGATGTCGATATAAGCGTAAACCAACGTGAATAAAAATGGCCGCTTGAACGCCAGCAGCATGATCGCCGCCAAATAGCCGACAAAGACCAGATCACGCATCGGGCTTGGCCCTATGATTTGGGGATGGACGGTTCGGGAACGGGCGTTTGGTGGCGAAGCCTTCGGGTTCGGTATCGGGGGTCGCTGGATCTTCCTGGTCTAGATCGGCACGATTGACCAATATCCAAAACGCGAGCGCAAGCAGGCCGTGGCTTAGCAATATCGATAAATTGTCGATCATCGTTGGGCGGCCCCGTCATCCCGCAAAATTGTAATTTTGCCCATATATGGCCTGCGGGTTGACGTCACGTTAATCCTTTTACCCCATATATTTGGCTGATGTTGCGCATATTACACGTCCTTGACCATAGCTTGCCGCTGCACAGCGGCTACACCTTCCGCACCCGCGCTATCATGAAAGCGCAAGCTGCTGCCGGTTTGGATGTGGCGGGTATTACCGGCGTGCGGCAATACCAGCATGGACAAAGCGTTGGTGCAGTCAGCGAAGCGGTCGAGGGCCTCAATTTTCACCGCACGATGGTTGAAGCATCCGGCCCAAGCCCCTTACGTGAATGGCGCGAAGTGGCGGCGCTGGCGGACGCGATCGTCGCGCTCCATGCCAAATGGCCGTTCGACCTTTTGCACGCGCATTCGCCCGCATTGAATGGCTTGGCGGCGCACCGCGCGGCGCAGCTTCTTGGGGTGCCGCTGGTTTATGAAATCCGTGCCTTTTGGGAGGATGCAGCGGTCGGAAACGGCACCGGCACCGAAGGTTCGGCAAAATACCGGTTGACCCGCGCATTGGAAAATCATGTCGTGGGCCATGCCGATGCGGTAGCGGTTATTTGCGATGGTCTGCGCAGCGATCTGATCGAACGCGGCGTATCTCCGGACAAGATTGTGGTGTCGCCAAACGGTGTAGATATGGAACTGTTCGGTTCGCCGCCGCCCGCCGACACGGCTTTGGCCGATGCGCTTGGTCTGACTGGCAAAGCCGTGATCGGCTATATCGGCAGCTTCTACGATTACGAAGGGCTTGACGACCTGATCGCTGCAATGCCCCTAATGAAAAGCGATGCGCATTTGCTGCTGGTCGGCGGTGGTCCGATGGAGGCCGAGCTGAGGGCGCAAGCCGAAGCGTCGCCGGTTGCGGGGCTCATCCATTTCGTCGAACGTGTGCCCCATGAAGAGGTAGAACGTTATTACAGCTTGGTCGATGTGCTCGCCTATCCACGCAAACGGATGCGGCTGACCGATCTGGTGACTCCTCTGAAACCGCTGGAGGCAATGGCGCAGGGGCGGCTGGTTGCGGCGTCGGATGTCGGCGGCCATAAAGAGCTTATCCGGGATGGCGACACCGGAACCTTGTTTCCGGCAGATGATCCGGCTGGCATCGCAACCTCCCTCGACGGACTGTTCGCCGACCGACACGACTGGGACCAGCGACGCGCCCGCGCCCACTCGTTTGTCGAGACAGAACGCAATTGGCACAAGAATATACATCGTTACGATCCTGTTTACCATTTGCTGCTACGCCGTGGAGGAATAGCCAAAGCTGCATGATGGCGGCGGCAAACGGCAGGACGGATAGATGGATGTGCGTGTGAAACAAAACCGGCAAATGCGCAGCATGACGATAGCACTCGGCGCGGCCATATTGGCGGCGGTAGTTGCTATGTTCATCCCGATATCGGCACTTGAAAGCATTACTGGTGCCACCGGATTGTCCGAACTTTTTCCCGCTACAGCCGCACCTTTGGGCGATACCGCACGGGCATTGATCGCATTTGCCGCAGGCGCGCTGACGCTGGCGCTGATGACGGTGCTTTTGCTGCGCAAAGACGCTGTTGCTGCCAAACCATATATGGCTGATGCGCCCGCTGCCGGTCTTCCCGAGAATGACGATGATCTCGCGCCCACATGGAGGGAGCGTATTGCCAAGCTTGGTCTGCCCTCGGTCAAGCTGCCCAAAATGCCGTGGGTGAAGTGTGAGGACGACATTACCGAGCTTGACGATCTGCCCAAGCTGCGCAACGGGGACATCCATCCCGACGCACCCGCGCGTCGCCCGCTGTCTGCTACGCAGGATTTGCCGGTGCTTGATCTGACCGAGACGGCTGAAGAGCCGTATTTGACCGAATCTGTTGCCGCAGTCGAAACTGCAATTACATCCACCGAAATCAGCGCAGAGCCGCTTGTGCCCGTCGCGGCACCGGTCACCGTTGATGTCCATCCTACACTTGACGAAATGGTCGCACAGCTTGAAGCATCGGTGATGCAGCGTCAGCAGCAACTGGCCGAACTGGAAATTGTTGCGGCCAGACTGGCGTCGGGAAAAACCGATCACAGCGTTGAGGTTGCTGAACCGGTTGATGTCCAGCATATTGACGAGCCAACGGAAATTCATCTGCCCGCCGAACCTATCCGTGCCGAACGTCCTCTATTGGAAGCGGTGCCCGATAGCCCCGGCAAACAGGATGATATGGACGACGCTTTGGCCGCCGCCCTTGCAACCCTGCACCGGATGAACGGCACCCAGCGGTAAGCAGGAAATTTACGCATAAATCACGAGCGCTTCGATCAGCAATGTGATGCACTCGCCGCTATTTTCCTGCGCCACGATAGCGATATCTGCGACCAGCATATGTGCTATTGAAAATTCGTATTCGGGTAAAATTGCAACTAAACCACTGCAATGTTTCTGGTAATCATGCTGATCAATAGTGCATTCCACGGTCAACTGCTCCCCCGAAAAGGTCATGCTGTGCCATTGGCTCGATGCCGTGACCGCAAAGCTAGCTTTCGGCATAATCGCATTCAGCGCGCGGATTAATGGGTGGGTTTTCATGCAGCGATCCTCTCTGCCGGCGCGTTCTGCGACCGGTATTGCGCCATGAATTCACGTAAACGGATCCCCATCGGTTCCCTGATTTCACGTCCTTGACGCATATCGAGAACCAGCCGGGTGTCGCGCACAGCAAGCCTCCCGAATTTGGTCGGCGGCAACCCGGTTTCGCGCAAAAAGCGTTCGACGAGGCGGTTGATGTGCATGACATATCCTCCAGATTGTTGCTGATCCGGAGATACGAATCAGGCAGAACAGATATAGAACATACGTGATAGGCAAAATCCTACTTGTCTAGGAAAAATCCTATGCTATGATATTTTGATGGTAAACGAAGATCCCCGCGCCGCGCTTGAACGGCTGGTTGTTGAAAATGGTGACGATTTTGCTGGCCTGTCGAAACTGATTGGTCGCAATGCCGCCTATATCCAGCAGTTCATCAAACGCGGCACGCCCAAGCGGTTGCCAGAGGCGGAACGCGGCATCTTGGCCCGCTATTTCGGCGTTGATGAGCGGATTCTGGGCGGCGTCGCGTCGGCGGCGGGTAAGGCCGGTCTGCGTTTGATCCCCAAACTCGCGGTCGGCGCATCAGCAGGTCCGGGGGCGATGCACGAGGGCGAAGCACTGGCGGGCAAGATTGGTTTTGATGAAAAATGGCTGCGCAAACTGGGACTCGATCCGGCGCAATTGTCGCTGATTCGTGTGTCGGGTGATTCGATGTCACCGACGCTGAATGACGGCGACGACATCATGGTCGACCGCGCCGCCGTCAGTAAGCCCTTGCGCGATGGCATCCATGTCATCCGTATGGATGACGTGCTGATGGTCAAACGGCTGGCGCGCGGGCCGTCCGGGCGGTTATCGGTGTTGTCAGACAACCCCGCTTATCCCGATTGGGCCGATATCGACGGCACGACGGTGAGCATCATCGGCCGGGTTGTGTGGACCGGGCGGCGGTTGTGAAAAAGGCAGGCGTTAGCAAAATAGTTCGTCGTGCTTCTCAATCAGCGTTTGGATCACCGCTGGTTGTGAATAGCTTTCGAGGGTTGGTTGTCGAAGCCATTGTTGCTGAGGCATTGGAGCCAGATTGGAAATGGGTGTCGTCAGACTGGTCTTCTTGGGATTTCGAGCATCAAATAGGCTTACGACTGGAAGTGAAGCAATCGGCGGCGTTACAAAGCTGGCATACTGTCGAGCCGAAGCGCTGGCTACCCCGCTTCGATATCAATGATCGCACTGGCAGGTGGGAAGGTGCGAATTGGCTGGCCGAGGAAGGTAGGTCTGCACAGATATACGTCTTCGCTACACACGATTTGACTGATGCGAAAATCGCAGACCATCGCAATCCGTCACAATGGGATTTTTACGTAATAGATGAAAGATCATTACCACGGCAAAAGACAATTGGATTTTCTGGAATTAGGCAGCTTGCCAAGCCCTGCAAGTTTAGAAACTTGCACAATACGGTAAATGCGGTTTCATCGAATTTATCCGACCAGTAGCGGTCATAGCTGAAGACTTGCCCTTACGTGCCTAAATCGCCACATAGCGCCTATGTCAAACATCACTTCCTCCATCAACACGCAGCCTCCTCTGAAGGCCGCGATCATTCCGGTTAC
>JANMPK010000198.1:0-1639 GCA_031369825.1 Sphingomonadales bacterium | reverse complement strand
GCGTGGTTCATCAGTGCATAATACATCACATCATTGGCGCGCAGCGAACGCGCATCCCACACACCGCCACCCCAATAAGGCATGACGGTGCCATTGTGGTAAAGGCTGAGCACACTCGCAACGGGGCGGCCCGATTGCAGAACGGTCAATATATCAGCATCGTTGCCAAATGCGGTAAGCACAGCCTGCATGAGAGATTTCGGGAATACAGGTGTGCCTAGATTGCGGACGCTTTCGGCATAGACCGCATAGTGCCAATCCAGATCCCGCTGTCCATGACCGGTTTGGATGCTTAGTTCATTGTCCAAGCCCTTGCGTATCTCGGCGCGTTGCTTGCGCGGGATGGCGAGCAACTCTGCTTCACCATCCATAGACAAGGCACGCCGGAAATTAGCATGCGCATCGCGCTTTTCGATCCAGTCACCCCCAGGCAGCGCACCGCCGCGAAGCTCTACCGTAGGACAACTGCAGCGTCCCGCCATATCCCAAACCATAGCTGCCAACCGCCGTGTTGCGGTCGCGCTATCCGACAATATGCCACCGCCGACAGCAAAGCCCGATGAAACCAGCGCCCGTCCAAATAAAGGCGAATGGATAAGGTGTAACGGCAATAGGCCAGCGATATCTCCAGATGGAGTCTCAGCAATTATGCAATGCGCCTCCTGTCCCGTCCCCGTCTCAATCGCTTTAAGCCACACTGGCCGATGAAACGGCAGTCCTGCGTCGTGCGCCATTACCCAGGCATCAATTCGCGCAGTTTCATTCGCATCGCGCAAATTGACAGCGCGGATAGCTATTTTTAAACGAAGCATCGGCGCGTTCATGCGAACCGTGCCTGCTCGCGCGCGACGACGGCATCCAAACGCTCCCACTTGAAGTCCTTGGGCAACCGCTTCAACTTCTGCGCCATCACACCGAGCTTGGTATAATGCCGCAATTTCGATTTGATCGGTGCATTGGTGACACGTGGTTGATCGGGGTCGATTTCCCAAGGATGAAAATAGATAATCGCCGGACGC
This sequence comes from Sphingomonadales bacterium, assembly GCA_031369825.1. Taxonomy (GTDB): domain Bacteria; phylum Pseudomonadota; class Alphaproteobacteria; order Sphingomonadales; family Sphingomonadaceae; genus Sphingorhabdus_B. Next base: position 620 of record JANMPK010000198.1, on the reverse strand, counting down.
TGCTCATCCTCATTCACTTGCCGGATCGCCCATTTGGAAAAGGCGTATGGCAACAACCGGAAAAACCCGCCGCCGCCAGCCGCCAACCGCTTCGGCCCCAATTGTGCGGTGGTCACCGGCACTTCCAGAAAATCGCTGCCGACAACTGGCCGAAACGCGAAGCGCGGTGCCTCAGCCCAGCCATAATGATCATGTTTGACCGGCGCGACGCTAGATGAATAGGTGTAGCCTTGTTCGGCCAATATTTCATGCGCCCACGGGGTGCGCTGGTCGATGGAGAAGCTAGGCGCGCGGTAGCCGGTCACAGCCACCCCCGCAGCGTCCTCGATCAGCTTGCGTGAGCGCAACAGGTCGGCGGCGAACTGTTCTGGCGTGAAGGTAAAGACACGGTCATGTCCATAACCGTGGCTAGCGATTTCATGGCCCGCATCAACAATCCGCCGGATCAGCGCAGGGTAGCGCTCAGCGACCCAGCCCAATGTAAAGAATGTTGCTTTGACATCAGCTTCGTCGAACAATGCCATCACGGCATCGGTATTACGCTCCACCCGGCACTCGAGCGAATCCCAAGCTTTGCGATCAATTACGGTTTCGAACGCCCCGACCTGGAACCAGTCTTC
>JANMPK010000125.1:0-9034 GCA_031369825.1 Sphingomonadales bacterium | reverse complement strand
GACTTCTGCCGCTACTACGCTGCCCGCGCCCGCACCGATTTGATGCCGGTCGAGCTGCCTGGCCCAACCGGTGAACGCAACGTCCTGCGCCACGAAGGTCGGGGCGTATGGGTCGCGATTGCGCCGTGGAATTTTCCGCTGGCGATTTTTCTAGGCCAAGTAGCCGCCGCACTGGTTGCGGGCAACACTGTGGTTGCCAAGCCCGCGCCACAGACGCCAGCGATTGCATCGCTTGCGGTGGAGATGGCGCATCAGGCCGGTATTCCCAAGGCCGCGTTGCAACTGGTGGTCGGCGGCGGCGATGTCGGCGCGGCGCTTACCGGCGATGTCCGCATTTCTGGCGTGGTGTTCACCGGTTCGGTCCCAACCGCCAAAGCCATCGCGCGTAGCCTGCTCGTCGATGATGATCGGCCGTTGGTGCCATTGATTGCTGAAACCGGCGGGCTGAACGCGATGGTAGTCGATTCGACCGCGTTGTCGGAACAGGTCGTACGCGACGTCATCGTCTCGGGCTTCCAGTCGGCTGGCCAGCGCTGTTCGGCGTTGAGGTTGTTGCTGTTGCAGGAGGATATCGCCGAACACACGCTGGAAATGCTGCGCGGGGCGATGGATACGCTGAATGTCGGTGATCCGGGCAATCCCGCAACCGATGTCGGCCCAGTGATTGACCAAGTCGCTTACGACAAACTGATGGCCTATCGCGACCGCGTGAAGGACCGTATAGTCCATAGCGTTCCGGTGCCAGTGGAAGGCTTGTTCGTGCCGCCTACGCTCATCCAGCTGGATGATATGGACCAACTGGAGGGCGAATGGTTTGGCCCGCTTGTGCATGTTGCCACATGGAATGCTGGAGCAATGGAGCAGGTCATCGAACGCATAAATGCTCGTGGCTTCGGCCTGACGATGGGCCTGCACAGCCGGATCGCACGCAGCGGTGAAATGGTCGAACGTGCGGCGCGGGTGGGCAATCTCTATATCAACCGTTCAATGATCGGCGCGGTGGTCGGCAGCCAGCCCTTCGGCGGCGAAGGCCTATCCGGCACCGGGCCCAAAGCAGGCGGCCCGCATTATCTCTACCGCTTCTGCGCCGAACGCACGACGAGCACCGACACAACCAGCGCAGGCGGCAATGCGTCATTGCTGTCGCTGGAGGATGAGGTTTGAGGCGTGAAATGGCGTGCCAGCTGGATTCATAAAAGGCTAAAAGGAAATAAGGCGTCGCGCAAATCGGCGAAGCCGGTTTCTCCAACCCCTTTTTGTCATTCCCGCGAAAGCGGGAATCCATGGTCTGATCTATCGTACAGCACAACAATGTTGGTAACGCTGCTAGGACGGCCCATGGATTCCCGCTTTCGCGGGAATGACAATATGTGGAGTGATGCCTTTTTATCTTTTTTCCTTTTAGCCTTTTATGAAACGCATATCCTGCAAGTGCTTCACGCGCAGACCCTCAGAAAACCGTGCAAGTTCACAGTCAAATCGACCATCCGCTGTAGGAAAGAAATCCAACACGATTCTGCGGAAAGTCACACTAAGGTCTCACCTTAATCGGGTTTTCGAAACCATCGACAAAGCCGTGTTCGATACTGTGACGGGCATCGACAAAGCGTTGATTATTCAAAATGTCAAAGAGCCAAAACAGGTTCTCAAATCAAAACCAACATTGCAAGCATAACATCTTGGAAGAGGAGATGCTGTTGCGTGTCCTCCGATGGGTTGGGCAACACGGTCGGGGGGTTGAGTACAGTGTCACCGTAGTTCTAAAAGCCTCACGCGCGAGCCATTTCGTTCAAACAGATGACTATAATTTCGGGTGCGGCCATGAATCTGGAAGTCAGTAATAACAGAACCATCGCGCTTAATGTAATTTAGCCTTGCGTTGACCTGAGCAGCCAGTTCGCTTGTCGTCATCCAAGCATTGTTTTGACCTCTGAGGATATCGGTTATCTCGTCATGCAAGGTCAGCGCACGTCTCAAATGATTGGCTAACGGAGATTTCACAAAAGGAATTGAGTCAGCACGGGGCGGCACCGTTTTGTTTCGGAACATCGAACGTCGCTGCGAAAGTGTCTCACGCACTGGCGAATTCGCCATTCCCTTAAGGTTCAACGGCGGATCAAGTTCACTAAGAACTTGATCCTCGAAAGCGCCAATCCGCTTTGGGTCCCTCAGTGGAGCGACAGTGATGGACATATGCTTGGAGACCCAGTCACTGATGACACTTTCCCCGGCTGGACCAATATTTCGGTCGCCTGAAATGTGGCTCTCCAGATCTTCCAACAAAATCGCCGCCACGGTCAGACGAAATGTGGAATTCCTGATCCGTCCGCTGATGTGATTGTCACCAATACGGCTGCCAAGAGTGGCATGATTATCCCTGTCTTTCGCGGCACCCGCTTGCCCGACATATACGATGCCTGCCGGAATGCTTACACCCAGCCGTGACGAGATGAGTTGGCTGCCGGTCGTATCGACCCACCAAGCATACAGACCGGGACAGTTCAGATAGCGCAACGTGCCTGGCCATCCGGCAGCGCTACATCTAGCGCCTTGGCTAGTTAAATTAGCAAGAATTGGCTGCAGCGTTATGGACATAGACGATCAGCTTACTCCCCCCGCAGACAGTTAATCCTCGCTGCCCTTCTTCGTAAACACCAGGAACCCAAGAACGCAATACCAAACAAATGCTGAGTTCAATGCACCGTCCCCAACGTCGTCTCCACACTCAACATAATAATCAACCGCTCGATCTGGCGCCAGCGGCAGAAGTTCAGGTGGTTGCCGATATTGCGGCTGGCTTCGGCGCGGTCGGCGGCCTCCAGTCCTGCGGCTTTACCGAACCGGTCGATCAGCGTTTCGGCTTCGACAACATCACGCGGTTCGACATAGAGCGGCAGATACATAGAGGCGTTGGCTTTCCTGTGGTGGCCGGGTTGCAGGCAGCGCCGGGGTGATGGCGTGCCTGCGGGATCAGGCTCTAGCGATACGGTGTCGATTATCCGTCAAGGCAATTGGTTAGCGCAAATTAACGCTGTTAATCGCGCTTGCTTGGTCACGGCTTTCGGTGGCAAAGGGGCGGCATGGATAAACAGGAAAACAAAGCCGCTGGCGGTATTTTTATCGCGGTCGGTATGCTCGGCGGCGCGGTGGTCGGCGTGATTATGGATCAACCGTCGGCGGGGATGGTTATTGGTCTGGGGCTTGGAATTGCGGCTGCCGCGATTACATGGCTCGTAGATAGCAAGCGCAATTAAGAAAGAGCCGGAACATGTGGAAGCATATCAGAAATATCGTCCTGATTTTCATCGTGCTCGGCCTGATCGGTGTCTGGTATCTCGCGCGCCCTGATGTTGCGCAGGTTTCGCTTGAGGCAGTTTCCGGCACTAAACCCGTAATTGGTGAGCCGCGTGAACAAATCATCCCGACGGTCAAGGTCGCCGAGGTTGATCGCTGGAAGGCTGGAGAAACACCGGTTGCCGCAGCTGGCTTGACGGTGGAGCGTTTTGCCGAAGGCCTGGACCATCCGCGTAATCTTTATGTGTTGCCCAATGGCGACGTACTGGTCGCCGAAAGCAATTCGCCGCCAAAAGCGGGCGGCGGGATCGAAGGCATGGTCGCGCGCTGGCTGATGGGCAAGGCGGGGGCAGGTGTGCCATCGGCCAACCGGATTACCCTGCTGCGCGATGCCGATGGTGATGGTAAGCCGGAACTCAAAACGCCGTTCATTACCGGCCTCAATTCGCCCTTCGGAATGGCGTTGGTCGGTGACACGCTATATGTTGCCAACACCAATGCTGTTTTGGCTTTCCCCTATAAGGACGGCGCCACCAAGATTTCAGATAAGGGAAAGAAGATTACTGATCTGAACGGTCAGGCACCCAATAATCACTGGACCCGCAATCTGGCGGCTTCGTCCGATGGCAAGAAGCTCTACATCGCGGTCGGTTCGAACAGCAATATCGGCGAACACGGGATGGAAGTTGAAAAAGGTCGCGCCCGTGTGTTTGAACTGGACATCGCGACCGGCAAGAAGATTTCCTATGCGGCCGGTTTGCGAAACCCGGTCGGGCTCGACTGGGATAGCAATGGTGTATTGTGGGCCGTGGTCAACGAACGCGACATGCTCGGGTCAGACCTTGTGCCCGATTATCTGGCGCAGGTCGAATTCGGGGCGGATTACGGTTGGCCGAACCATTTCTGGGGCGGTTATACCGACCACCGCGTGCAACCGCCGCGTCCTGAAAAGCGTGAATATGAACGGCGTCCTGATTACGCGCTCGGCACCCATACTGCGCCTTTGGGGCTGGCCTTTGCCGATAAGGCAAAGCTTGGCGGACCATTTGCCAGCGGTGCATTTATCGCGCGGCACGGGTCGTGGAACCGTAAACCTGCTTCGGGTTATGACGTGGTTTTTGTGAACTTTAGCAATGGGCTACCCGTCGGAAAGCCGGTTAATGTGTTGACCGGTTTCCTCGACAAGGACGGCAATGCGCAAGGCCGCCCGACGATGCTCGCGGTCCATAAGGATGGATCATTGCTGGTCAGCGATGATGTCGGCAATGTAATCTGGCGGGTGCGGGCGAAGAGCTAGAACGTATTTTATATTTTTCGCCCAGCGCGACCCGCCAGTTCGACAGTGTAATGCCACGCTATCCGTCCCGATCGGCCACCACGACCATGCGCAAAAGCAAGGGCATCGGCTTCGTCCCAATCCAGATCAAAATGCCCTGCATAAGCACCAACCATTTCAAGATATGCTTCCTGATCAGGATATTGAAAGCCTAGTTTCAGACCAAATCTGTCGGCAAGGGCCAGGCTGTCGTCTATGCCGTCGCGTGCATTTAACGGATCATCCTGCTCACCTGCATGGCGTTCGACAATATTGCGCCGGTTTGATGTGACATAAAGCCTGGCGTTTTCAGGCCGCGCCTCCACGCCACCTTCCAGCAAAGAACGCAGCAATCGGGGGCCATTATCATCACCGTCAAACGCGATGTCATCGACAAACAAGATGAACCGCCGCCCTGACTTTGACAGCTCGTCAAACAGCCGCGGCAGGCTGGCCACGTGCTCTGCCGCTGCTTCGACAAGTGCAACGAAGAAGCCTTCGTCTTGCAGCGTCGCAACGACCGACTTCACCAGCGCCGATTTGCCCATGCCGCGCGCCCCCCATAACAGCACATCATGCGCGGCTGCTCCCGACGCATGGCGGCGGCTGTTTTCGATCAGGTCGGCCTTCTGCCGGTCAACGCCGACAATCAACGAGGCTGGAAGTGGCTTGAAATCTTGCACAGCCGCAAGCGCTTTGCCGTCCCAATGATAAGCGGCATGGGTGGACAGGTCGGCTGCGCGCATCGGCGGCGGAGAGAGCCGCTCCAGCGCATCTGCAATGCGTCGCAGGTTGGCGTCGCTCAAGCGGCCAATCCTTCGGCATCGAGCGCATAGAGCAATTCGGAACCCGCCATTGCTGTTCCTTTGAGTGCGACCGCCTCGGGTACCATCACGTTGAGATAATAACGGCAGGCAACATATTTTGCCTTCAGGAAGGCATTGCCAGCATCCGCCGCCAATTCAGCCTCGGCTGCACGCAATTGCTTCAGCATCAGCCAGCCCGACGTCGCCACCGCCATCATCGTTGTATAGGCATAGCTGCCCGCCAGCCGGTCATCGACCGACGCGCCAAGCATGAACTCGGTGACTTCGGCGCACGCGCCGGTCAGGGCGCTTAGGCCCGCTTGACTGCCTGCATCCGCCATTATCGCCTGCAAATGCCGTCGGATCACGTCGCCGCCCTCCATGCCGAGCTTGCGCCCGACAAGGTCCGCCGCTTGAATACCATTGGTGCCTTCGTAGATCGCGGCGATGCGGATATCGCGGTAATATTGCGCGGCACCGGTTTCTTCGACAAACCCCATGCCGCCGTGGACCTGTATGCCAAGCGACGCGATTTCGCTGCCCATGTCGGTGCCATATGTTTTAGCAAGAGGGGTCAGCAGATCGACCATTTCGCGTGCCCCGGCTTCACCTAGCGTGGCGCGGTCAACTGCACCCGATGCGTAATAGAGCAACGCACGGATGGCCTGCGTCCCCGCCTTCATCCGCAGCAACATCCGCCGCACATCGGGATGCTCGATAATCGCCACCGGATCGCGTGACGGGCCGCCAGACTTGGCTGATTGGACACGTTCGCTGGCAAACCAGATCGCCTTCTGCGTCGCACCTTCGGCGATCTGCACGCCTTGCAAGCCCACGTTAAGCCGCGCATTGTTCATCATCGTGAACATCGCGCGCATGCCGCCGAACTCGGGTCCGATCAGCTCGCCCACGCAGTCACCCTCATCACCGAATGCAAGCACACAGGTCGGCGATGCGTTAATACCCATCTTATGTTCGATAGATACAACTTTGATATCATTCGCTTTATGAAGACTGCCATCAAACGCCACCTGATATTTTGGAACAAGGAAGAGCGATATCCCCTTGGTCCCGGCGGGCGCATCGAGTGTGCGGGCGAGCACCAGATGGACGATATTGTCAGCCATATCATGGTCGCCGAAACTGATATAGATCTTGGTGCCTTTTATCTGGTAGGTGCCGTCGCCGCGAGGGGTGGCGGTTGATTTAAGTGCGCCGACATCGGAGCCCGCTTGCGGCTCGGTCAGGTTCATCGTGCCGGTCCATTCACCGGTCGATAGTTTGGGCAGGAACGTAGCCTTTTGCGCATCGGAACCGTGATGGTTGATCGCCTCGATCGCGCCGACCGACAAGATCGGGCAGAGTGCAAACGCCATATTTGCCGCACCCAAAGAATCGAGCGCGACGGTCGCCAACGAAAACGGCAAGCCTTGGCCGCCGAAATCGGCAGGTGCGTTGATTGAGCCCCAGCCATTGGCGACATAAGCTTTGTAAGCGAGCACAAAACCTTCGGGCATGACGACAGTGCCGTCCACCAACCGCGCGCCGACGGTATCGCCAATGCGGTTCAGCGGGGCAAATTCGCCGGCCGCGAATTCGCCAATGCCTTCGACAATCGCCTGCACCATATCGGGTGTAGCGTCGGCAAAACGGTTGTGCCCGGCCAGCGCATCAATGCCGGTAATATGCTTCAAGACGAACAGCTGCTCGGCAACGGGTGCGGTAAAGGCCATGAGTCGTAAAAAATCCTGTGAAAACGGGTTCAGGGTCGCCTATAGCCATGATTGATGTTGGTCACAAATACCTTGGGTAATGGCTGGATAATACCCGCCGATGATGCTGCCGTGACGGCGGCGGCAGACCTGTTGCGCGGTGGCCAGATTGTAGCGATTCCCACCGAGACGGTTTACGGCCTTGCTGCCGATGCGAACAATGTCGATGCAGTGGCGCATATTTATGCCGCAAAGGGCCGCCCCGATTTTAATCCGCTGATTGTGCATGTCCCAGACAAGGCGGCGGCAGAACAACTGGCGGTGTTTGACGCGTTGGCCGAACGGCTTGCATCAGCATTCTGGCCGGGGCCAATGACATTGGTCTTGCCTCTGCGCGATGATGCGCCGGTGACCAAGGCTGTGACGGCGGGCCTTCCAACAATCGCCATCCGCTGCCCCGCGCATCCGGTGATGCAAGCGGTGCTTGCCAAAAGCCGGCTGAACCTGGCCGCACCCTCGGCCAATAAAAGCGGTGGGATAAGCCCGACACGTGCAGAGCATGTGCTGGCAAGCCTTGGCGGAGCGGTGCCGGTGATATTGGATGCAGGGCCATGTGCAGCGGGTCTGGAATCAACCATCGTCGCGGTGCGTGAAAACGGCTGGCAGATTTTGCGGCCCGGGCCGGTAACGGCGGAGGCGATTGCCGAGGTAGCGGGCTCACCAGCAATATCGGCGAGTGATGAAAAAATTGAGGCTCCGGGACAACTCGCCAGCCATTACGCGCCGTCAAAAGCAGTGCGGCTTAATGCTGTTACTGCTGAACCCGGCGAATGGCTGATTGGCTTTGGTGCAATAGCGGGCGACGAAAACCTCTCCGCAACCGCTGACCTAGCGCAAGCCGCCGCGCATCTATTCGACGCGCTTCACAAAGCTGACGCCAGCGATCGCACTGCCATTGCTGTCGCGCCAATCCCGCATAAGGGCATTGGCGTGGCGATAAACGACCGTTTGGCAAGAGCCGCCGCAAGGTGAAGTGTATCGCAGCATTATTAATGGCGGTCGTCGCAATCGCAGCTAATGCCGCCGTCGACCAATCTCAAGTCGCTGCTTACCGCGCGCTGATTGACCAAGACCTGCGCCTTGCCAATACAGGCTACCGGCTCGCATCAGCCAACGCCGCTTATTGTGAGCGCAAGGAACGCAATCCAGGCTGGGTCATCCATGATTTCGCGCAATACCCTGAAGGTGCCATTGCCAAAGCCGCCTTCGGTTTCGACAAACCCATACAGATTGCGGCGGTGGTCAAAGACGGGCCTGCCGACCACGCCAATATTAAGGCTGGCGACGGCTTTGTCGGGTTGGACGATGCAACGATCTATTGGCCAGCTATGCCGGTTGGTAAAACAGGCTATGAGCGGATGGGCAGCTTCAAGCAGTTGATCGCCGAACGCTGGGCAGCAAAGCCGTCTCTATCCATGCAGTTTTCGCGGGATGGCGGAGACGTCAAAGCCGCACTCGCGCCACCTCTGGTTTGTTCGTCTGATTTTCAGATTGATACCGATGACGGCCTTGACGCAGGTGCCGATGGTCAGATTGTCCGCGTCACATACGGCATGATGCGTTACACCAGCGATGACGCCGAACTCGCTGCTGTGGTCGCACACGAACTATCGCACAACATCCTGCGCCACCGGGAAAAGCTGAACGCGCAAGGTATTGATCGCGGGCTTGGCCGCTTTTTCGGCAAAAGCAAAAAGGCCATACTTGCCACCGAAATAGAGGCGGACCGGTTGTCGGTCTGGCTGATAGCCAATGCGGGTTACGACCCAAAGGCTGCTTTGCGTTTTTGGGAGCGTTATGGTCGGCAACACGGGCAGGGTATTTTCAGCGAAGGCACGCATCTGCGC
>JANMPK010000113.1:0-4013 GCA_031369825.1 Sphingomonadales bacterium | reverse complement strand
ATATGATCGAGCCTTGAGGTCAGGACTGTGACCTCCGGCGGTGTTTCACGTCAGCAACAATTTATCCGCTGGCAGCGATGCAAAGGCGTGCGCGCATACACATCGGCATATGTCGGCGGCATCAACACATCGAATGCTGCCTTCACCGGAGTAGGCGAAAACGGTAATGTTCAGGCAGTAACTAACTCTGCAGTGATGTTTGTCGAAATCCAGTATGCGTATAAGCCGTTATTCGGCGATATGTTTGCAGGCGGTGTGATTATCAATCAAGATGCGGCATTTACCATTCGTGATGATCGCAATCTGGCGGGTGGACTCAATAACGACATGACCCCGAGCAGCCTAGCTGCAACTTGCGATAAGTTTGACGCAACCTAGTTACTGACCGGGTTTTATCGGCCCATAGTTTTTAGACACGCCGCCGCAATCTTGTCAGCGTTGACCAACGCTAGTTTTTCCAGATTGGCGGCATAAGGCATCGGCACGTCTTCGTTGGTTACACGGATGACCGGTGCATCGAGATCGTCGAAGCCTTCTTCCATGCAGATTGCAATGATTTCGCTGCCGACCGAGCAGGTTGGCCAACCTTCTTCGGCGAAAACCAGGCGGTTGGTTTTGGCTAGGCTCGCAAGCACGGTCGCCTTGTCAAGTGGACGTATTGTGCGCAGGTCAATGACCTCGGCGTCAATCCCCTCAACCGCCAGCTTTTCAGCAGCTTCAAGCGCCATGCCGACACCGATTGAGTAACTAACGATGGTGATATCGCTACCCTCTCTCATGATGCGTGCCTTGCCGATTGGCAGAACATGGTCGTCAAGCGCCGGAACTTCGAACGTGCGGCCGTAAAGCAGCTCGTTTTCGAGGAAAACCACCGGGTCTTCGCAGCGGATGGCGGCTTTGAGCAAGCCTTTTGCATCCGCGGCATCATAGGGGCAGATCACGATCAGTCCCGGAACGCTCGCATACCATGGCGCGTAATTCTGACTGTGCTGAGCACCAACCCGCGCGGCAGCTCCATTGGGGCCGCGGAAGACGATGGGGCAGCGCATCTGTCCACCCGACATATAATTGGTCTTTGCCGCCGAGTTTATAATGTGGTCAATCGCCTGCATCGCAAAGTTGAAGGTCATGAATTCAATAACTGGACGCAGACCGCCCATCGCCGCACCTGTGCCAATACCGGCAAAGCCATATTCGGTGATCGGTGTGTCGATGACACGCTGCGCACCGAATTCGTCGAGCAGGCCTTGGGTGACCTTATAAGCCCCCTGATATTCGGCGACTTCCTCACCCATCACAAACACGCGAGGGTCGCGCCGCATTTCTTCGGCCATCGCATCACGCAAGGCTTCACGTAACGTTAGCGTTGTCATGCTGGTGCCTACGGGAATGGCGGGATCGGATTTTGCCGTGGAAGGAGCCACAACTTTTCCGTTCGTGTCGAGCGCAGTCGAGACACCGGGAGGTTGCGCATTGCTTATCGGCATCTCGACTTCGCTCGATGCGAACGGTTTTTGAGTTGTAACGGGTACGGGAGTTGCACCCTCATCCTCGCCAGTAATCATCGCAATCACCGTGCCAACCTTCACGCCGTCGGTGCCTTCCGCCACAAGGATCGAGGAAACCACGCCCTCGTCAACCGCCTCGAACTCCATCGTTGCTTTATCGGTTTCGATCTCGGCCAAAATGTCGCCTGATTTGACGGTGTCACCTTCTTTCACCAACCATTTGGCAAGCGTGCCTTCTTCCATCGTCGGTGAAAGCGCCGGCATTTTGAGTTCAACGGCCATCAATATTGCTCCACCAGAACGTCAGTATAGAGTTCGGATAATTCCGGCTCGGGTGAGCTTTCGGCAAAGTCTGCCGATGCAGCAACTATGCTACGGATTTCCTTGTCGATCGCCTTGAACTCGTCTTCAGACACGCCCATTTGCGCCAGCAATTCCTTGGCGCCTTCAATCGGATCGCTGTTGTCGCGCACCGATTGCACTTCGTCACGGCTTCGGTATTTCGCCGGGTCAGACATCGAGTGGCCACGGTAGCGATAAGTTTTCATTTCCAGCAGCACCGGTCCCTTGCCGCTGCGCACCCAATCGAGAGCGACTTCGGCCGCACCACGAACCGCGAGCACGTCCATCCCGTCAACCTGAATGCCGGGAATGCGGAAGCTTTCGCCGCGCCGGTAAAGCTGATCCTCCGACGATGCGCGGTTGACGCTGGTGCCCATCGCATATTGGTTATTCTCGATCACGAAAATGATCGGCAGCTTCCACAGCTCGGCCATGTTGAAGCTTTCGTACACTTGGCCTTGATTGGAAGCTCCGTCGCCGAAATAGGCAAGGCACACGCCGCCATCGCCCGAATATTTATGGCCAAAGGCAAGCCCTGCGCCAAGCGAAACCTGAGCGCCAACAATCCCGTGTCCGCCGTAGAACTTATGCTCGGTTGAAAACATGTGCATTGACCCGCCCTTGCCGCGCGATATTCCCGCAGCACGACCGGTCAGCTCGGCCATGATTACATTGGGGTCAATCCCGTAAGCCAGCATATGGCCGTGATCGCGGTAGCCGGTGATGACGCTGTCCTTGCCCGGCGTCAGCGCCGATTGCAGACCAATGGCAACCGCCTCCTGCCCGATATACAAATGGCAAAACCCGCCGATAAGCCCCAGACCGTAAAGCTGCCCAGCTTTCTCTTCAAAGCGGCGGATCAGAAGCATGTCGTGGTAGAATTTGAGTAGTTCTTCCTTGGTGGCCTTATAAGTTTGCGGCTCAGCTGGCCGTTCACGGTTCGCGCGCGAAGCGTCTGTTGAAACCGAGGCTTTTTTGGCGGGGGTTTTTTTGGCGGGGGTTTTGGCCAAGGCATTATCCTCTGTATCGGTTATCAGCGAATTATAGTCTGCGCCTAGTCAATTATGCAGCATGTGAAAAGCGCTTTTCCGTAGCGAAAAGCAGTGCATAGCTATTCATCTCATCTTTTCATTTTAGGGGCACGACGACTTCATCGGGGGCAACAACATTAAGGTCGCGCCGCATGAGCTCGCCAGCCAGATCAGGATCGACATTGTCGCGGTCCAGCAAGCGTTGCCGGTTGCGCAGAGCGTCGCGTTCTTTCTGTAGGTCTGCGAGCTCTGCGGTGCGCTCGTTCAGCGCAGCGCGGTAATCGGTCCAGGCGATGATTCCGGTAGGCCCGAGCAACGCATAGGATGCAATTACCAGCAAAGCGATTAACGCCAGGCCGGGGCCAATCACCGACTTCATATATTCCTGATTTTTCTTGGGCCGAGCCATGTTTTATTAGCAACACATATTGGTCCATGTTGCAAGCACCCGACTTAGCGAAAAATGCTCTGCCCTGCATAAATTGCTGCCGAACCAAGCTCTTCTTCGATCCGCATCAACTGATTGTATTTCGCCAACCGATCGGACCGCGCCAAACTGCCGGTTTTAATCTGGCCGCAATTCGTCGCAACCGCAAGGTCGGCGATGGTCGCATCCTCGGTCTCGCCCGAACGGTGTGACATGACTGCGGTATATGAAGCGCGCTGCGCCATTGAGACGGCAGCCAAGGTTTCAGTCAATGTGCCGATCTGGTTGACCTTCACCAGCAGCGAATAGGCAAGGCCCATATCAATACCCATCGACAGCCGTTCCGGATTGGTCACAAAAAGATCGTCGCCGACCAGTTGCACTTTGTCGCCGATTTTGTCGGTAATCGCCTTCCAGCCCTCAAAGTCATCTTCGCTCATGCCGTCTTCAATCGAGCGGATCGGGTAGTCGTCGCAAAGTGCTGCAAGGTAATCGGCCATTTCATGCGGGGTCAGCGAAAGCCCCTCGCCCGAAATTTCGTATTTGCCGTTCTTGAAGAATTCGGTTGCCGCGCAATCGAGCGCCAGCACGACATCGTCGCCTGCCTTGAAACCGGCCTTTTCGATTGACGCCATGATGAAATCGAGCGCATCGCGGGTCGACGCCAGATCCGGCGCAAAGCCACCTTCGTCTCCGACAGAAGTA
>JANMPK010000112.1:0-3395 GCA_031369825.1 Sphingomonadales bacterium | reverse complement strand
GCGCGATTTGCTCGAAGTCAATTTCGCGCCCGAGCCAGTGGCGATTGATGAGGTCGAGGCGATTACCGAAATCCGCAAACGCTTTGTGACGCCGGGAATGTCGCTTGGCGCGTTATCGCCCGAAGCGCACGAGACGCTGGCGATTGCGATGAACCGGATCGGCGCGAAAGCGGTGTCGGGCGAAGGCGGCGAGGACAGCAAACGCTTCACGCCCTATGACAACGGCGACAATGCCAACAGCGTCATCAAGCAGATTGCCTCGGGACGCTTCGGTGTGACCGCCGAATATCTCGGGTCTTGCGAGGAAATCGAGATCAAGGTCGCACAAGGCGCGAAGCCCGGCGAAGGCGGGCAATTGCCCGGATTCAAGGTCACTGAGATGATTGCGCGGTTGCGGCATTCAACCCCCGGCGTGATGCTGATTTCGCCGCCGCCGCATCATGACATTTACTCTATCGAGGATCTGGCGCAGCTCATTTACGATCTGAAGCAGATCAACCCACGCGCGCGGGTCTGCGTCAAGCTGGTGAGTGCTGCGGGGATCGGCACGATTGCGGCTGGCGTTGCAAAGGCCCATGCCGACGTCATCCTTGTTTCGGGCAATGTCGGCGGCACGGGTGCCAGCCCACAGACAAGCATCAAATATGCCGGAACACCTTGGGAAATGGGGTTGAGCGAAGCCAATCAGGTGCTGACGCTCAACGGTCTTCGCCACCGGATCAAGCTGCGCACCGACGGCGGGCTGAAAACCGGACGCGATATCGTTATCGCAGCGATCCTAGGGGCCGAGGAATTCGGCATCGGCACATTGAGCCTCGTCGCAATGGGCTGCATAATGGTGCGCCAGTGCCATTCGAACACCTGCCCCGTCGGCGTCTGCACTCAGAACGATGATTTGCGCAAAAAGTTCGGCGGCTCGCCTGAGAAAGTCATCAACCTGATGACCTTCATCGCCGAGGAAGTCCGCGAAATACTGGCGAAGCTCGGCTACCGTAGCCTCGACGAAGTCATCGGTCGCACCGAATTGCTGCGTCAGGTTAGCCGCGGTGCCGAGCATCTCGATGATCTCGATCTCAACCCGATCCTCGCCAAGGTCGATGCGCCAGACAGCGCGCGGCGGTTTAGCATTCCGACATTCCGCAACGAAGTGCCAGACAGCCTCGATGCGCAGATGATCCATGATGCGGCCCCGGTGTTCAACCGGCGCGAGAAGATGCAGCTGACCTATAATGTGCGCAACACCCACCGTGCGGTCGGTACGCGCTTCTCGTCGGAAATCACCCGGCTTTACGGGATGAAGGGCTTGGCCGACGACCATGTCCATGTCCGGCTGCGCGGTTCGGCGGGGCAATCGCTCGGCGCGTTTTTGTGCCAAGGTATCACGCTCGAAGTCTTCGGCGATTCGAACGATTATGTCGGCAAGGGGCTTTCGGGCGGCAAGATCATTGTCCGCCCAACGGTCAGCTCTCCGCTCGATAGCCAGCATAACAGCATCATCGGCAACACCGTGCTTTACGGGGCAACATCGGGCCATCTGTTCGCAGCAGGCCAAGCGGGAGAGCGCTTTGCCGTCCGCAATTCGGGCGCGCGCGTCGTGGTCGCAGGCTGCGGTGCGAATGGCTGCGAATATATGACTGGTGGGATCGCTGTGATACTCGGCAAAATCGGCGGCAATTTCGGCGCAGGAATGACCGGCGGCATGGCGTTCGTGCTCGATGCCGACGGCAGCTTCGAAGGCAACGCCAACCCCGACAGCATCGTGTGGCAAAGGCTCGACAGCGGCTATTGGGAGGAAGAACTGAAAGCCCTCGTAATGGCGCACGCGCATTCGACCGACAGCAAATGGTCGCACTCGATTATCGAGGATTGGGACCGGCGGCGCGGCGAGTTTTGGCAGATTTGCCCGAAGGAAATGCTGACGCGTTTGACGCATCCATTGTCAGACAATGAGGCGTTGGAGGCGGCAGAGTAAACGCAGTTCATGTTACAACTGTTTACCTTACTTGCGCTGAAATGAGCATCTTGTTCAGGATCGGCTAATTCTGAGAGGTCTAAAGGCTTGTCAACGGCACCTTCGCCGCGACGCCCGTTTGGGCGGTGAGTGAGGATGATGGTTATGCGTTCCAAGTCATTTTTGATTGCCTTGCCGCTTTTCGCGCTGGCTGTGCCTGTTGCCGCGCAAGATGTTGTTTTTGTATCTGGAACCGGGGATCAGGCAACGTTCGAAGACGAGGCTGTCGAGGTAGAAGCCGTCAACGACAGCAACGATGAATCAGGTATCATGGGAATGGCCGACAAGATGTCCGATCCTGCCATGCAGGACGGCGTAGCTGCGGTCGTGGAGCACATGACCTCGACGATGATGCAGCTGCCCGTCGGTCAATTCGCTGAGGCAATTGAAAATGCACGCCCCGGCACAGTCAACAAACGCATCCGCCGCGACGCAACCATCGCCGATTTGGCGGGCCGCGATGCAGACAATTTGCCCGAAAAGCTGGGCGACGGCAGCCGTCAGATGATGGGCATGATGAGCGGCTTTGCTAAAGCCTTCGCAGTGATGATGCCCGAATTTGAAAAAATGGGCCGCGAAATGGAAGAAAGCTTCCGCACAGCCAAAGCGCAAGCACGCCAAAGATAACAAAGGACAACCGGCGGGGGCATTTCGCCGGTCGTAACTCCCAAGTTAATGGGGGTTCGTCACGTCCCTCGGGTCGCACATCTTCGGATGCACGAGGGAATTGGGGCAGGTGCAGGACCGCGTCAAAAACGGTCCTGCACCAACGCATGATTAGCTGAACAACCAACTTCCCATGAGCCGGCCGAACGGGAAAGTGAAGAACCCGGCAACCAGAAGCGCGCCGATAACAAAACCACGCGCTTGCCCCCGGTGACGGCGTATGTCGCGGCGGCGCGCCGATAGTATGAGCACTGGGACACCGATCAGGGTGATGACTGACAAGATGTGGATAAAGCTGAAACCGCCGTCGTTGGTCATTCTGATATCGAGGCTGATCAGCGCCGTGACTAACATGCAAACTGCCCATATCCACCCAAGCAGCCGGTGGCGGCTATCACCGCGGCGGCGCAGCAGCATTACCGGCGTCAGCGCGAGCGCAATCGCCAAAGTCGCCAAATGCAGCCACAATTGCCACGGCAGCATCTCCCACTGCGGACGGCCCTTCCAGACAGCAATGATTGCGGCGGCAAACAGGCCAATTGCCAGAAAGGCCGATATCCGTTCGATCACATCGGGCGCCGTTGGTTTGTTATAGCGCATGCCGCGCTTGCCGGAAAAGTCGTTGAACCGGCTAGCCAAGATGCACCCCTCTGCTATGTTTGCGACATTCGGACATTTGCTGAGGAAGAGCGGGATGCGCAAGTTTTTAATCGGGGCA
>JANMPK010000099.1:0-2429 GCA_031369825.1 Sphingomonadales bacterium | reverse complement strand
CGACGAGGTGACGATCAGCTTGCCTGGCTTCTTCAATTCGAGCCAGTGCCGCACCGCCAGCTGAAATGAGGTTATCACACTTTGTACATTGAGGTTATTCGTGCTGTGCCAGTCCTCGCGGCTCAATTTGTGAAACGGCCCGCGCACACCCGATCCGCCTGCATTAGCAAAGAAGCTGTCGATGCTGCCGAAACGGGCAAGCGTATCGGCAAAGGCTTTCTCACAATCCGCGTCGTTGGTGACGTCGCATTCGAATGCGGATGCGTCACCCCCCATCGCAAGAAGTGTGGCCACAGCATCAGCATTCTTCGCTGGGTTGCGGCCCCATATAGCTACGCTCGCCCCGGCCTTGACCAGACCCTTTGCCATAGCCAAACCAAGTCCGCCATTACCGCCGGTAACAACCGCAACATGGCCCTCAAGATCGAAAATCTGCCCGCTCATTCTGTTCACTCTTCCACTATTAAACTCGGGCTATCACTCTTCCTTGCGAAAACAAAGTCGTCCTCCAGAAAAATCGGCGGGATCAAAGCAATCCCGCCGCAGGAGGAGAAAATGTCGGCCAAGCAGAAGAAAGGAGCCGCAACTGCGTCCCTCTAGAACCTGAACGTCGTCGTTACCCCGTAGGTGCGCGGCTCCAGTATCCGGGCATTGCGATAGCTGCCGATCAAATCGCTTTCGATGATTGAATTGGTAATATTGTCCTTGTTGAAGATGTTTTTGACATAAGCTTCGACATTGATCGTTGCATCGGCATTGCTGACCCGCAGCAGTGCGTTGGCGATACTCCATGCTTTGATACGGTCATTGACGGTGTTGAACTCGCGTGCGAAATAACGGTTCTGCCAACTATAGTCGCCGCGTATGGTCGCAGTCCATCCGCCAGTGCCCAGCGGCATGCTATATTCACCGCCAACCGCAATTTTGAACTTTGGCGCATAGGGCAGCTCGTTACCCTTTAGTGTCAGTCGGACCTCGGGCGTTTTGGTCGGAACGCCGACGCCATTCCACTGCGCCGGATTGGCCGGATCGCTGGTTTCCTGGCCAGGAGCCAATCCGCCGAGGCTGGTGTTCAGATATGACGCGTTGGCGTTGAACAACAAGCCGTCTGCCGGTGCCCACAGGAACTCGCTTTCGACGCCCCAGATTTTCGCATCGGTGTTGATCGTCTGCACCGAAGCACCGCGGCGTTGGCCCAATTGAAGGTTTTTATAGTCATAATAGAAGCCAGAGAAATTGGCCTGCAACGTGCCACCCGCAAACTGGTTTTTCGATCCGATTTCATAGGCATTGATGAACTCGGGGTCGAACGTCGGCGACGCCGAGCCGATGGCGTTGAGCCCACCGCCCTTGAAGCCGCGCGAGAAGGACGCATAAAGCAGATTGTCATCACTCAACTTGTGGTCGAGCACGACACGTCCGGTGAAGGCATCATAGTTTCCAGCCAATGCAGTGAAGGCTGGCACCGAGAGAAAAATCGTACGCCCGCGTGTCGATTTCTTGTCCTTGGTGTAACGCAGGCCGACCGTTAATTTGGCGGCATCACTCAGCTTGTAATAAGCCTCGCCAAAGGCTGCGAACGATTTGGTGCTGGCGTCGCGTGTTTCGGCGTTGAACGACCAAGCCTGTTGCGGAAGGCCGCGCAGAAACTTGGCAAACAGCTCAAGCCCCGGATGGTAAATCTGGAACGAGGCATCGCCCTTGGTGTTGAAAAAGTTGATGCCGGTAGTGAAATCAAACGGACCGTCGAAGTTTTGCCCAATGGCGAGACGTTCAACGTCGCCGATACGGCACTGCGCGCGCGCTATCGCAAAGGATATGACCGCGAAGTCTGGATGAAAACCGGCGTGCCGGAAGAGTTTAAATTGCCCAACATGGTCATCGGCCACACGTTCCGAAAAGGCAGCCGAATCGGCATACAGATTGCGTCATCGAACTGGCCCCAATTTTCCATCAACGGCAGTACCAAGAAGCTGCCCGAGTTGGAGAGTAAGCCGCGCCCCGCCGAGATTACACTGTGGACGGGAGGTCGGTTTCCAGCCGTAATAGCCTTGCCCGTAAAACCCAATAATCAACTGAAGTAGTCGGCATTAGCCAAGTCGTTACTTCGCAAAACAGCCACAAAAAATTGGAGAATATCTGATGCTAAGAAACAGCAAAATAACTGTGTCATGCGCGGTAACGGGAAATGCCCCGTTCAATCGCAAACATCCCAATTTTCCTGTTACACCCGCCCAAATTGCTGCAGCGTGCGTCGAAGCCGCAGATGCTGGCGCCGCGATAGCGCATATCCATGTCCGCGATCCCGAAACGGGCGGTGGCAGCCGCGATCCCAGGTTATTCAAAGAAGTGACCGACCGCTTGCGTGACAGTGGACGTGACATATTGATAAATCTTACCGGAGGTCTTGGTGCATTCTACAAGCCTGA
>JANMPK010000082.1:0-2263 GCA_031369825.1 Sphingomonadales bacterium | reverse complement strand
GGCACTTCATATGGCGTTGCGCGGCGATGAAATCTTTTTTGAACGTGCAAGCATGGTTTATCGTGCGCTTCATCTACAGCCGATGCTTTTGATACTGCTGCTGGCGTTTACAGAGAGGATAGCGCAACTTTGGGTGTTCGTCACTGCATGGGTGCTGGCTGTGATCATTACCGTAATAATTTTCCCGTTTACGCCAGCGGTTGGCGGCTTTCTATATCATGGAATTACGCCTGATGACGTGCACGGCTTATGGATCAAGGGCGTTTGGGAATGGTATGATATCATGCAACCAGTGCGCGAGGGGACGTTAAGGGGGTTGGGTGCCAACAGCGTCACTGGCATCGTTACATTCCCCAGTTTCCACGCAGCGGGCGCGGTCCTGCTGGCATATGGTTTCTGGCAATTCCGGTGGTTGAAATGGCCGATGCTGGTTCTCAACATCGGGGTATTTTTGTCATCAATAGTCGTGGGTGGACACTATCTAATCGATGTAATAGCAGGTGGTTTGATCGCTATTGTCGCAATCCTATTCAGTTCGAAGATACTGAAAAGGACCTTCGCTACAAGACCGATTAGTTCTGTTTTTCAACCGCAACCCGCAACCGGTAGGTCAGATTAACCCGTTCTGACAATATGAGATAGGGCAGCCATATTGTTGCGCTGATCATAACCTTCTTCATATTACCGCTCAGCAAATCAGCCATAGCCGACCCAACCGAAGCGGGCAGGCCGGGCGCGTTGCCGACCATTTGCGCTATCGCCAACTGTGAAACAATATCGACGCCCCACACCAGCAGCAGCAAGCGCGGGAACCACGGCACATTGCGCAGCGCCATGACGAACGCCAGCACATAGAGGAAATTCATCAACACGACGTCGAATGTCATCATGCCAAAGATCATCTGCCCCCAAAGCGGCGCATTACCGTTCATCGCCGGGACTGCCGCGAGAAATTCCAGGCTGCGCACCGGCACATTCAGCAACATGCCGATCAGCAACGACGCCATCATGCCGGTCGGGCCAAAGGCCGGGTGCTGCCGCGCGGTCAGGCAGTTTACATTTTGCCACTTGCCATAACGCGACAACCGGATGTCGGGTTGTTGCAGCAAGCTGCCCCTCGGGAATACACTGCTCGCCAACATATAGGCCGCGACCGGCGACGCCGCGATCAGCGCATAAGGCAAAGCGGTCTGGATGAAAGCGACCGGGCCATCAATCGGAGATACCGCAAAGGCGATCCGCAGCCCGCAGGCGAGCGAGATGGCCAGGGTCCAGACCAGCATGATCTTGGCCATGCCGCCCTCAAGTGCGGCGACCGCCAGCACGCTTTTCCGGTAGAGATGATCACCCCAAGTCGCCATTGCCGCCTTCATTGCACATCTTTCCCTATTGTATAACCCTAACAGGCTTAAACAAACAAGGTTAACAAATGTTGCAGGTGGGACAGCAGCCGAATGGCAAGATGGTGCGGCCAAGAAGACTCGAACTTCCACGGGCTTTCGCCCACAACGACCTCAACGTTGCGCGTCTACCAATTCCGCCATGGCCGCACACGCCCCGACAGGTAGGAGAGCGCCCCTAGCAAAGCCCCGCGACTGCCGCAACCGCCTTTGTTGAGGCTGGCCGCGCCCATTTGCCCGCCGCGACTGTCACATATCGGCACAGGGACGGCGCCAAATGCGCTCCGCAGGGATTTTAGGCCTGTTATGCGCGGCATTAACCCCGATTGTGGCTTGTGCTTGATGGTAAACGGCGCGTTTACCTTTGGCCATGATCGCGCTCCTGCCTTTGTTGCTGGCCGCAGCCCCCGTTGGTGACGCCGACGCCCGCCGTCCCGTCAGCCGGGTTGCGGTGGCGAGCGTGACGATCATCGCCGCCGAACGGGTAAGTGAACCCGCCGCTAGCGCAGGGTAAACCGCAAGACCGGCAATATCGCCGCCGCGACGCTGTGCCGATGGTCGAATTTTTCTAAAAGCTAGGGTCGCCGCAGCAGGAACACCGCATGCTGCGCCAACAGGTTCGCCATGCCTTGCTTGCGCGGCTTGTCACCCGACAGGAACCACTGCCCCTCGATCACCAGATTGCGGTCCTTCAAATAACCGCGAAAGTCATCAATCGTCACATGGTGGATATTGGGCGTGTCATACCAGCGGTGCGGCAATTGCTCGGTCACCGGCATCCGCCCGCCGAACATATGGGCAAAGCGGATGCGCCACTGCGCGAAATTGGGGAACGAAACAAACGCCTTGGTGCCAATGCGCAG
>JANMPK010000080.1:0-6531 GCA_031369825.1 Sphingomonadales bacterium | reverse complement strand
CAAATGTACATAGCCGCTTTGCTCCAATTCTGCGCGCGCAACGCCTGGGTCAAAATTGAACATAGGGATCATGCTCCTCAAAAACACCAGCAGAACATCATAACTGCTGCCAATTTAACGAGTGATATCCGTCAAATGGCGCTTCCGACCAAGCAGGCATCGGTATGCTCCCCAAAATGGGTAAGCTTGGATCGAATTTGTCGTTTCCAAGCTGAATCTGGACACTCCCATCGCTATTGCGATCCGACTTTTGCGCAATGGCGGGATCACCTGCCACTGGCTATCCCTTCCGAAACCCTAGAACTGGTGTTTCGTGATCAAATGAAAGCCTCGCTCGTAACTCCGCAAGAGCTAGACGCCGATTGCATCCGGCGGTGGGAGCAATTGCGCGCGACGAACTCCATCTACGCCAGCCCATTCTATTCTCCGCATTTTGCGTTTGCAGTCGGCGAAGTACGCCGTGACGCTCAGGTTGCAATATTCGAACGGGATGGGCGGATTGTCGGTTTTCTGCCGTTTCACCGCGTGCGAGGCCGGATCGCGAAACCGATTGGCGGGCATTTGAACGATTATCACGGCGCGATTCTTGAACCCGGCCTTGCGCTTGCCGATCCGGGCTTGCTGCAGGCCGCCGGAATCGATGCCTATGATTTTGACCACCTGCCGTTGCAATTCGGGTGGGGCTTGCAATCGGTGGATGCCAGTCAGGCATCGCCGCAAATGGATCTAAGCGCAGGCTATGAAGACTGCATAGCTGCGAAGGGGGATTCGTGGAAACGCGGGCAGCGCGATATGTCCAGAAAACTGCGCAAGATGGAGCGCGAAATCGGCCCGATCCATTTCGAGTTCTCCAGTGAATCCAGTGATATGTTCGACATTCATGCCGAGATGCGCAACACGCTCTACCGCCGCATGGGGCTGCGCATGGATTATTGCATCGGCTGGGAGGGAGAAGTTCTACGCGGTCTGCGAAATCCGGGGAGTCCCGATTTTCGTAGTGCGCTCAGCGTATTTTTTGCCGGTTCAAGGCCGGTTGCAGCGCATTTCGGGATTATTTCCTGTGGTGTCCTCCATTGGTGGTTCCCCGCCTATGACCTTGCAGTACAGCGATATAGCCCGGGGTTGCAGCTGATCGATCATTGCGCGCGGCGTGCCGCCATCGAAGGAATTTACACGATTGATTTCGGCAAAGGCGATGATCGCTACAAGACGCTGTTTGCCGACCGTTCGATTCCGATACTCAAGGGATCGGCCTGTCACCGGGGAAGTTTCGCAGCCCGTGCACGTTCAGGCCATGCAACTGTTCTGGGCTTTGCCGAGCGCGTTCTGCCTGCGTCCATTAACGCCTATCCTAGGAAGTCCGTTGAACGGCTTTGGACGGGTGCTGCCTTGCCACGTCGGCCTTCACACTGACTGTTGCCCATAAGGGTTATTCTGTGGATCACCGCATATAACCCTGAAGGGCATTGGCCATATCGCTGCCGCATGTCCTATCCTGTGCACAACCGGCTTTGCGAATATTATCGAAAGCAGTGAATTGGCCAAAAAGCATAAAGATATCGTCACTTGCCGACAACCTCCCGCGCGATCAGCGCGGCGATATCTGTGGCTGCTCCCTATATTTTTCGGCTTGTGTCTGTTGCCCGCCTATCAATCGAACTGGCATTCCGCGTCGTCGACAGCAGGAAGGGCAAGCCCTACGCAGATAGTTGTTGACGCATTGCGCCTTGCGGTCGTGTCTCCTGCTGCAGCGGCAGTAAGCGCCGTTGTTCAAGTTCAGGAGGCCTTAGGCGCAGCAAATAGCGGTTTGTCGGCACAGCTTCAGTTCTTGGGACCTGCCGGTGATCGTGACCGCGCGATCGACTGTCTGGCGGTCGCAGCCTGGTATGAAGCTGGCAATGATTTTGATGGCCAGCGGTCGGTCATGCAGGTGGTGTTGAACCGGGTCGCCCACCCCAGCTTTCCCAAATCTGTTTGCGGGGTTGTGTTCGAAGGTTCGCATCGCACCACCGGTTGCCAGTTTACTTTCACATGCGATGGTTCAATGATACGCAGGCGTCCTTCTCCGGTCGCAATGGCGCGAGCGCGGGCGATAGCCGAATTAGCCCTGAAAAGCACGATCTATCCTGAAGTCTCGCAGGCAACGCATTACCATGCCGACTATGTTCTGCCTTGGTGGAGCAGCAAGCTTGTCCGCCTAGGCAAGGTTGGGCCACATATTTTCTACCGCTGGCCTGGAAAGCGAGGAACACTGTCCGGACAACCAAGTTCTGCAAGCGAAGCCGATCTTGCGCAACTCACCTACCAGACCGTTAGCCGATCCGACGGGATTCCGGCGTCGAGCGTTTCAAACGGGACCCAGTTGGGCGTTACAGCCGTGACCACATCAACTGCACCATTAGCACAGATCGAACCGGCGGCGGGCAACATCACATCGGTGGTGCCTGCTCTAAAAACCGATGGCGCAATCTTCCTTGCCGTCGATGAGGCGTCGCCAAGTGGTCGATGGGCGGTTTCGGCTCTCGGAAAATGTACCGGGCAAGCTGGCTGTCGTGTTCTGGCTTACGAAACCCAGGAAAAACTGGCGCGCAATAGCGCCATATCGGCGCGTGCCCGTGAGAAGCCTATTTTCCTCTTCGTTCGCGATGCTGCATCAGGTGTCCAGCTTGCACTATGGGATTGTGAGAAAGTCGAGCGACCCGCAAGCAGCCAGTGCCTTCCCAGCGTAGATCGAGAACTCGCCAGACTGCTTGGTGGCAGACAAAGTTGATTTCAGGCCTTCGTTGGCCCGGTGGCGATCCGTGGGGTAATATCAGGAAAGAAGGACGGTCTCGTTGATGCCATGGGTATTAGCCCATAGTGCAGCCTGCGTGCGATTGTGGACGTGCAGTTTGCGCAGGATGGCCTTCACATGAACTTTCACCGTTGCCTCGCAGACCTCGAGTTTCCGTGCGATTACCTTGTTCGCGTAACCGGCCATAAGGCAACAGAGCACATCCATCTCGCGCGGCGAAAGTTTCGCTTCCTCGACTTCCTGGTCAAAATCTGTGCCTATAGCCCGTTCGATGCCGCACTCGCTGACCGTGTCTACGAAATCGGACGGCACAACCTTCTCGCCGAGCGCAACAAGCCTTAGTGCTGCAAGCATCCTTGTCGATCTGGTGGATTTGATGATGTAGCCGTGCACCCCGGCGCTAAGGCAGTCGATCACTGTCTTCAGATCGAACTGTTCTGAAACAACCACTAGACGGGAGTTGGGAAGGCTGTTCCTAGCAGATTCGACTGTGCCCAGCTGGCTGGACAACGAACCGCAGTCAAGAATCGTGATGAAATCAGTGACGGATTTTTCCGATTCCAGTTCGCCAACAGATTCCCAAGAGCTGATGACGTTAAAGCCCTCCTTATCAAGGATTAGGGCCATTCCTTCTCTGGAAATATCATTCGAACTGACAAGACACACATCTATCGACACATTATTCGCCCCCAAGTTTCTAGCCACCATTTGTTCGCAGCGAATCTCGGTTTTTAAGCCGGGAATCAATGCAGCTTTGGCGACTCGAAAAGCTTGTTTGGGCAAGCTACTTGGCTAGCGACTCTGACGGTGCAATAGCCTAACAAAGCATTAACAACAAAATGGATTAGTCTCGGTTCAAATTTGAGTCAATCACACCAAAGGTATAACCAATAGGGGTTAGCCTTACCCAAACCAGCCAGACGCACTGCGCTTATCAAGATATAGGCTTGCTAAAACAGATATGTGGCCGAGGTGATTTTGCTCGATTCCAAGAAGAAATTGTCAGGAATATTTCTTTATACCAAGGCTTTTTGACGACACCATAGCTGTCATCAGCACCTGCTTTCATACAGTCGAAGGGACAAAATTGGTGAGATGCCTATGAGTGTCAAAAATTGCTACGATGTCGAAGCAAAATTACCCAGCTGGAAAAATAGCTGCCACTAAGACTATATTCTTCCAGAAACTGTGCCATTTTGAGACATTAGGCCTATTCTTAAGGGGTTCGGTTTCGGGTAACCATGCAAACAAAACTCTAACAGGTCAGAAAAATGCTTCCTGCACCGTAATTGTGTCACCCGGAGCAATCAGCAGCGGCGCGGCGTCGAGTCGCACCCTTCGGCCCTGAGTCCAGCCTTGGCGCTGCAAAACTACTTCCGACTTGTTGGCTCGCGCAGAATAGCCTTTCGCCTTGGCAATTGCCTGATCGACCGTCAGGTCGCCAATATAGGGATATTCACCTGGAGCATTCACCTCGCCAAGTATGTAGAATGGCCGATGCTGAGCAACCTCCACCGAAACGCGCGGCGAAAGCACATAATCCCCTGCCGCAAGTGAGGACGTTATCTTTGCCGCAAGTTCACTCGGAGTTTGTCCTGATGCTTGCATGGAGGCGATCAACGGCAGAGATAAGCTGCCATCAAGCCCGACTCCAAATTCGCCGGTCAAGGTCGGCTCGTCGAACACGGTCACTCTGAGCTTGTCTCCATCTGCGATGCGATAGCCCTGAACAAGTCCTGCATTAGCATCTGTAACAGACACCTGTGGTAAATCCGAAGTTGCACAGGACGCCATAAACAAACTGGCCCCGATCACAGGCAATAGAGGCGCGAATCTGGAAAGCACCCGCCGCGTGGTCCTGCAAATAGAAGCGCCCTTTGTGTCCGTCATCCTGTCGTCCGTAACTTGAGTGTAATTTGTCAACCTGACCAACATTCGCAATGGCATAAAAGGGATAATGCGCGCGCGCCATTACTAAGTTGGGGAAGAAGGCTTGGTCCAATGCGCAGGGTCTTAGTCCATCGGGATAGACACGGAATACAACCTTTGACCGTTTGTATCGGACCCCATTTTTGAGCACTTTTGTAGCAATTCGATCAGTCGCAAGATCGTGAAAGAGCACGTGCGAACCGAGGCAAATACTATGTTGGAACAGATGCGTATTTCGGAGATCGAAATCGTTACAAGAACGGCGGAGCGCCCCGAGCCGGGTGCAGACGAGATGCGGGAAAATGACTTTTCCAACACGCAGCCGCTGATCGCATCCAATGATGTTGGCGCGGCGGATGTGGCGTTGATACGAAGCGAGCCGCAAGCAGGCGACATTACACAACAAACGGCAAAGCCAAAGCTAAGCTTTCCCTCGGCGAGCAGGGTTGCAGATATGATCATCGCCACTGCTCTGCTCGTCATTCTGCTGCCAACAATGGCCTTTATCGCAGTCTTCTTGAAGTTGACCGAGCGCGGCCCGGTATTCTTTGCTCATCGACGCGTCGGGCTCGGCGGCAAAACGTTCTATTGCCTCAAATTCCGCACCATGTGTGTCGATGCCGACCAGCGGCTGGTGCGGGTCCTTGCCAAAGACGAAGCGTTGCTGCGCGAATGGATCGATACACAAAAGTTGCACTGCGACCCGCGCGTGACCCGGTTCGGGCAAATTCTTCGCAATACGTCGCTCGATGAGCTTCCACAGTTGATCAACGTTCTTCGCGGCGAAATGAGCCTAGTCGGACCGCGGCCAATCGTCGAGGACGAGATGCGTCGTTACGGTCGCTACGCTGCATTATACATTACTGTCAGGCCTGGGTTGACAGGCCTGTGGCAGGTTACACGCAATTCCCGGACCTGCTATCGCCGCCGAGTCGCTACCGATGTGCTCTATGTACATAACCGGACATTGGCATTTGATTTCAAGATATTGTTAGCGACTATCCCGGCTGTTCTTGTCGGCAATGGATAGTTGCAATGCACAGCAGCGGGGCAGATCACATAATCAAGAATAAAACCAGCCATGCGATAAACGACAGCGGCAGTGCCACAATCAACCCGCGGGCGAAGCTCCGCCCTTCGCTTCGCGCGTGTTCTTCCACGCCAGAACCAGGCGGCAACTCTATCATTCAGATCGCCTTATCACAAATTGATCTACGAGTGATACTTTCGAATAGGCTTGGGCGCAAGTGCCGGGCTGTGTGCGCAAGCACTTATCGTCGGGCCAATGGTGCCTTCACCTCGGGCCTTGCCAGCTTGTTTGACATTATTTCAATCATCGCTTTCTTGGCGTTAGAGGCCTCTCCGCCGGGCAAGCCCGCTTTGGCGCATGTGATCCGGATCAAACCGCGAGTTGGTCAGGTCAAGCCAAAGCCCAAACCGCTTGGTCCGATTGCGGCTCTGGTCTGCGTGTTTCGCTAAATGCGGGACAGTTATTCCGGTAAATCGCGGACAGGGATTTCGCTAAATGCGGGACAGTGATTTCATTAAGTCGCGGACAGTTTTGCGACGCGGATTTGATGGTCGATATTCGTTTGCGCCGTTCTGGCATTTTCCACTCTCATCATCACTTTGAGAGGGTTCATGCCAAGACGGAAACAAGCAAAGCGGACGACATTGAAAGACTTCCGAAGCATATTGCGCCTGACCTATGAGCAAGGCTTGTCGGTGCGCGCTGTGTCAGAGCGGCTGAAGATCAGCAAGACGACAGTTTCAACTTATCTGTTTCGGGCGCGCGAGGCCGAACTTAT
>JANMPK010000064.1:0-5973 GCA_031369825.1 Sphingomonadales bacterium | reverse complement strand
CGTTCAGCCTCGATCCGTTCGATGTCGACAACCGCAATCCGGATCAGCTCGGCGCGGTGGGAAACCCAAAATTCGCTGGCATAGCTGCCACTGGCCTTGGGCGCAGTTTCGATATGGGTTGTTTCTAACCCAGCCTGTGCGCGGATGATGGCGCGACCCAGCCGTTCGCTCGATACCGGCTTTAGGACATAGTCAACGACATCAAGATCGAACGCTTCCACCGCAAAGTTATCATATGCCGTCACCAATATAATTGCAGGCTTACGGTCCATCAGTCCGAGCGCGCGGGCAGCATTGATGCCGTCCATTTTGGGCATACCGATGTCTAGAAACATCAGGTCCGGGGTCAATTGTTGCGCCAGCCGCAATGCTGCGACGCCGTCACTCGCGGTGCCGACGATTTCTATTGCAGGCTGTTCATTGCACAATATCTCCAGCCGTTCGACCGCAAGCGGTTCATCATCGACGATGATCGTGCGCAATCGGTTCATAATCTGGTCCTATGGCTCATCGGCAAGGTTAGCGTCGCTATGAAACCGCCCTTTGCCAATGCGTGTGTCTGGATGCTGGCCGCACTGCGGTAGTGCGCCTCCAGCCGGTCGCGGACATTGGCTAGGCCGATACCGCCGCCGCCATCGCCATTGCTGCCAATCGGTTCGCCGTCATCGGAAACGGTGATGACCAGCATATCGTCAATTTGCCCTGCCTTGATGGTGATCGTTACCGGCCTGTCCGACCGCGACACACCGTATTTTATAGCATTCTCGACCAATGGCTGGAGGATGAGTGCTGGCACATGCTGGTTCATCAGTTCGGGCGCGATGTCGATGACGGTGCGCAGCCGCTCGGGATAACGGACGGCTTCGATATCGAGATAGAGCCGCTGCAAATCAACCTCTTCGGCCAGCGTCACATCCTCCAGCGGGTCGCTGTTCAGGCTGGTGCGGTAGAAATTCGACAGGTTCTGGATCATTGCCTCTGCTTCTTTCGGCTTGCCGGTAATTACCAAACTCGACAATGAATTGAGCGTGTTGAACAGGAAATGCGGATTGACCTGATAGCGCAGCGACCGCAGCTCGCTGTCCTGTGCGGCCTGCGCATAACGCGATGCTTTGCGCTCCGCCTCACGCACTTCGCGGGCATAGCCGAGCGCCAGGAAAAGCGACGCCCAGGCAATGATGAAGAAATACCGCGTGACCGCGATTTCGGCAATTTCCTGCCATGCCGAAAAACCGAGCATGGCTTCAACCTCTTTAACTCTTCTGCCGACGTCCGGGTCTTCGAAAAGGCTGATCGGGTCATATACATTGAAGACCACATAATTGACCCAAGCGATGGCAATCGAGCAGGGTATTGCCCCCAAAAATGCCGCCGTCAC
Source organism: Sphingomonadales bacterium (assembly GCA_031369825.1). Classification (GTDB taxonomy): domain Bacteria; phylum Pseudomonadota; class Alphaproteobacteria; order Sphingomonadales; family Sphingomonadaceae; genus Sphingorhabdus_B. The sequence continues at coordinate 4,595 of JANMPK010000064.1, read as the reverse complement.
CCTTCGTCCCAAGGGTTGACGGTCGAATAAGCGCAGGAAAAAATACAGCAGCCCGGTTACGACGATGCCGATGGCGGTAACAACCATCCGCCGGTTGATAAGTTCGCCCTGTGCCGGAAAATCGAGAAGTGCTGCGCGCACTGAAACGATCACGGCATGGAATAACCAAAAGCCGACAATCGTCAGAAACGCCATCTGATGGCCGACAAGTGCCTTTCTGGATGATCCCCATTGCATTATTTTTACATAAACCATTTTTGCTGTGATGCACGGTCTTCTGCGGCCCCGCCGCGTCCCTTGTCGAAGCCGCACAAGATTTGGTCGAAACTTTCAGGGATTCCCGTTTCATTAACCATTCGCTAACCATCTTTCGGGCACAAGGGCGCTCTATGGTAACAGGGGAATGTGACCATGACGAAGAGCAACAATGACGGTCCGGGGATGTTGACCCTGGCAGAGATTAAAGAATTTGCGAGCTTTAGCGCCGCCACTCAGCGCTATGTCCGCAGGTCACTGGACGTTGCCTTTGACCGCAAAGACGCCATCGCGCTCTGGTCGCGCGATGCTGTCGAAGCGGCGAGTATCAAGGCGCAGCATGTGTTTTACGACAAGCTGCCCGAAATCCGCGCGCTCATTCCCGATAGCAGCTCGATCGAAGATGCCGAGATGTTTCTGGCGCCTTTGGTCACAGTCTCAGCCTTCGATTTGGCGCAAGGTCGGATTGACGGTTTTGCCGCTTACCGGTTCCTATATGAGCGGCTGGTTGCTGCCGAAGCCCGGCCGTGGTTGCCCGCAGCATTCTGCGCCGCCGCCTCGATGCCGCATCTCCAGCCCGAACGGCGCAAAGCATTGCTTCAATCCATCAGCGAAGCCGCTGCCACCGCCCCCGGCTGGTCCAAACGCGCGCCAAGCTTTTACCCCGAATGGGTCGAGAAGGTGGAGATGGGGACGATGATACGCTGAAACTGTCGGAAATCTCAGCAAGTTCACACCAAAAACGCCATAACCTATTATGCTCCTGCGAAGGCAGGAGTGGCGGCGGCATGGTGCTTTATCCTCCAGCGATCCTGCCTTTGCAAGAGCACGACGCCTTGTCGGCGGTTCGACAATTTCTACTCTGCAACCTGTAAAACACTGCACAAGTTGACAGTTAATCACTTCCGTTATGGCACCCGATAAGTGGTCAAAGTGGGCACTCTAATAAAGAAAAAATAGAAAAGCACGGTTTCAGCCGCGAGGCAAAACCCTTAGCCGACGCCCCGATTGGACACAGGCCTTGCATTAATTATTTAAAATGTCAAAGAACCCAGCGAGGCTCACCGATCAAATCCTACATTGCAAGCCCCGCATCGCGGAAGGCGACAATCAATAGCATGTACCCCTCCTAAATTGCCGATGGCAGAATCAGTTCGCGGGCGGGGTCACCGACGAAAAATGCGAGTGGACATTCTTCCACGCGCCGCCGTCACGCACATAGACGCGCGTCACCTTCGACGTACCCGGCATCGTCTTGCCATCCTTGTCCTGATTGATGCTGTAGGCGTTGAAGGTAAGGATCGCCGTGTCGCCGTAAACTTGGACGCGGGAATTAAGCATTTCGGTAGCGAGCGTCTTGCCGCCGCCCGCATCGTTAGCGGTGTTAAGGCTGACGACGTTCGCTTTGCCTTCGATCCGCGTTGGCGCAAATACGTTGAACAGCGTGTAATCGTCGGCAATCGCGGCCATGCGTTCGGCCCAAGGCTTTTGTGCAATCCCGGCAGCGATTTGCGCGCGCGCGATCGCCATGACTTCGGCAGAGACCTTTGGATCGTCTTTGGCGGCGGCGGGAACGGCCACGAAAGCAAAGGCAAATGTGCATATAAGTAATGTACGCATCGGAGTCTTCCTTTTGTGCTCTGGATGTGACTGCGACCTAAGATAAAGTGTCGACCCGTTGGCAATGCCTGTCAATGGAAAAATGAATTCCGGTGCTATCAGGAATTCAGGGGCAAAATGGTAGTTTCAAACCCGACGATACCGAAAATACCAGACCTCATGGCCCTGCGCCCGGGCTTTCGCTTCATAGCGGGTTTCGGGCCAGCCGCCGGGGCGGGTTTGGAAGTCCGCAGCTTTCTCCGCCAACCATTCCAACGTGTTGCGGTGGCGCTGCATCACCATCAGGGCGTGGCGCAGATAGACCGGGTGGTCGGTGCCAAAGCGGAATTCGCCGCCGGGTTTTAGCTTGGCCGCGATCAGCTTGACCGGACCGTCATTCATCATCCGCCGCTTGATATGGCGAACCTTTGGCCACGGGTCGGGGTGGAGCAGATAAATGAAACTCAGCGATCCGTCGGGGACGCGGCGCAACACATCTAGTGCATCGCCCATGTGCAGACGGACATTGTGCAGATTGCCATCGCGGATTTGCGGCAGCGCCATCGCCACGCCGTTGAGATAGGGCTCGCAGCCGATAAAGCCGTGATCGGGCAGCATATCGGCACGGTAAGCCAGATGCTCGCCACCGCCAAAACCGATTTCGAGGTGCATCGGGCGCGTATCGCCAAACAGGCTTTGTGACGACACCATACCTTCATCCGGCACGCTGATCTGCGGCAGCAGGCTTTCAACCAAAGCCGCCTGCTCATCGCGCAGGCGTTTGCCTTTGGAGCGGCCATACAGCCGGTTCAATGTGGTCGGGTCATTCATGCGCGGCGGTTATCGCCTCGTGACCGCGACCGCAAGCCTCAGAGCGCCGCCTTCAGCGCGTCGACCAGATCGAGCCGTTCCCAGGGGAAGAAGTCGCCTTCTGCCTTTTGACCGAAATGGCCATAAGCAGCGGTCTTGCGGTATATAGGCTTGTTGAGGCCAAGATGCGTGCGGATGCTGCGCGGGGTCAGGCCGCCAAGTGCCTCGATGCTCATGATCGCAGCTTCGATCTTGTCGTCGCCGACGGTGCCGGTCTCATGCGTATCGACATAGAGCGACAACGGCTTAGATACGCCAATCGCATAAGCAAGCTGGATTGTGCAGCGTGTGGCGAGACCGGCGGCAACGATATTCTTAGCCAGATAGCGTGTGATATAGGCCGCCGAACGGTCAACCTTGGTCGGGTCTTTGCCCGAGAATGCGCCACCACCATGGGGGGCCGCGCCGCCGTAGGTATCGACGATGATCTTGCGTCCGGTCAGGCCAGCATCGCCGTCGGGGCCGCCGATTTCGAAGCTGCCTGTGGGGTTGATGTGATATTCAGTTTGCGTGAGCAAATTCGCTGGCAGGATGCCCGCGATTACGCCTTTGACATAGGCGTGGAGCGTCGCTTCGTTGGCACCGGTGTCGTAACCGGGCGCGTGTTGGGTCGAAACCACGATTGCGGTCGCAGCAACAGGAACGCTGCCTTCATAGCGCAAAGTCACCTGGCTCTTGGCATCCGGTTCCAAAAACGGTGCCGTGCCAGAGTGACGGTCGGCGGCCATCTGCTCAAGGATCTTGTGGCTGTAATACAGCGTAGCTGGCATCAGGTCAGGGGTTTCGTCGGTCGCGTAACCGAACATGATGCCCTGATCGCCAGCGCCTTCGTCCTTGTTGCCGCTCGCGTCCACGCCTTGTGCGATGTGCGCCGATTGCGGGTGCAGGTTGTTTTCGAAGCGCAGTGTTTCCCAGTGGAAGCCCTCCTGTTCGTAACCGATTTCTTTCACTGTACGGCGGACGGTCGCTTCGACCTCTTCCTTGACGCCAGCGGCCCAGTTGCCGTTTTCGTCCATAATACCCTTACCGCGGATTTCACCGGCGAGCACGACCAGCTGGGTGGTGGTCAGCGTTTCGCAGGCGATCCGCGCTTCGGAGTCTTTCGACAGGAACAGATCGACGATGGCATCGGAAATCTGGTCAGAAACCTTGTCTGGATGGCCTTCGGAAACGGACTCGGAAGTGAAGAGATAATCGTGACGCATGGTTTTTCCAGTATGGTTTGGCTGTGTCTGCGTATAAAGAATTCTTTATATCGAGGCGCGCCCTTAGCGGGAACTACGCCTGCGGGCAAGTGGCAATAGCGCAAAAGCGATCAGCAGCAGCGCAAATCCGATGGGCAAGATATTGCCATAACGCGCAAACAATGTCGGCGCTTTGGCAACCGGTAGCCGCGCGTCAATGCGCCCCGCTTTGCCTTGGCCTAAACTCTCAATGATCCGCCCGTTGGCGTCGATCACCGCGCTGATGCCGGTTGGCGTGGCGCGGATGGCGGGCAGGCCTTCTTCGATCGCGCGCAGCCGCGTTTGCACCAGAAATTGCGGTGAACCCCAGCTGCCGAACCAGGCATCATTCGACGGGTTGAACAGGAAATCGGGGCGGTTCTTGCGGTCAACGACTTGCCCCGAAAAGATGATCTCGTAACAGATTTGCAGGCCGATTTTGACAGGCTTGCCGTCCAGCTTCAGCGTCATTGTTTGCGGCCCCGGCCCGGGTAAGAAATCAATATCGCCGGGCACCAACCGCGACAGGCCCAGCGGCGTGAGCAACCATTTGAGCGGCAGATATTCGCCGTAGGGCACCAGATGCGCCTTGTCGTAATCGCCGAGGATGCGGCCTTGCGCGTCCATCGCGGTCATCGAGTTGCGCGC
>JANMPK010000061.1:0-2249 GCA_031369825.1 Sphingomonadales bacterium | reverse complement strand
ACCCCGCGCAGGGTCATCAGCATGGCATGGCCCAGTAATACGCGTTTCAGGATTTCAGCATCATCAGCCTTGGGATGCGCCAGTCGCATTTCGCGGGCAAATCGGCCAAAGTCATGATTGCCTAGGAATGTCGGCAGCTGCCGCGCGGTCGCCTTACCACCTTCGTAGAGGTCATCGCCTTCAAACAGATAGGCGAGCATATCGGTACCAGCTTTGCCAGATACCGTGTCAATCGCGGCACGTCGGAAGGCGAAATCCAGCACCGACGGGAGTTTGGCAATCCGTGTATGCAGCGCCTGCGTCTGGATATCCATGCCGTCGGATGCGACTTCGCCGAAGATATGGAAGTTGGGGATACCCTTGGCTTTGGCATACGCCAAAATTGCAGGGGCAAATACCGCCCAGAATTCCGGATTGACATGCTTGGCAGTGTCGATGCGGTATCCGTCGATACCGAACCGGTCGATCCAGCCTTTATAGACGTCGATAAAGCCGTTCACGACGCGGGGGTCTTCGGTGGCAAAATCGTCGAGCCCGACAAAGTCGCCCATCGTCGAATTTTCGCCCTCGAATGTCGTGTCGCCGCGATTGTGATAATATTGGACATCGTTCATCCATGCTGGGACTTTGATCTTTTTTTCGCCCTTCGGGATGACTGGATTATATGCTTTGCCGGGATAGTCGGCGCGACTGCGATAGACGCAAGCCGATGTCGGGCACTCGGCATATTGGATGATATCGGCGCTGTGGTTGGTGATGATATCCATATAGACCTTCATCCCGCGCGCATGGGCGGCGTCAACAAAGGCTTTGAATTCGGCATCGGTGCCGAAATGCGGATCGACGGTGGTGAAGTCGGTCACCCAATAGCCATGATAGCCCGAAGATTCTTGTCCCGGTCCACCTTGCACAGGCTTGTTCTTGAAAACCGGCGCGAACCAGATTGCGGTTGCGCCCATGCCCTGCACATAATCGAGCCGGTTAATCAGACCTTTCAAATCGCCGCCATGATAGAAGCCCTTATGCGACGGATCGAAACCGGTCTTCATCTTGTCGCCCTTGAGGCCGCCCTTGTCGTTCTTTACGTCGCCATTTTCGAAACGGTCGGGCAGGACAAAGTAAATCACTTCGTCTTCGGGCAGGCGGTCGCGGTGCGACTGGGCGGCGAGCGGTGCGGCGAGCGTCAGCGCAAAGAGGCTGGCAGCGATGCGAAGCGTTTTGGCTTTCATTACATGGCTTTCTTCATTGCAATGGGAGGGGCCGCGCAGGTGGCGACGATATAGTCTTTATGGTCGGGCATTTGCCCCGCGACATGTGCAGCGTGTTTGTGTGACACCGCCATGAATTCTTTGAGCTGCACGGTCGTCAGCTGGTCTGCTAGCGGGTGATAACCCTCGGGCCGCAAACCTTGTCCCCACATCACCTGCAACCAACCAAGCTCAGTGAAAAGCTCTTCATTGAAACGGACAATGCGGCCATTGGTCTTAAACAGGTCGATCTTGGCGGTGAGGCTGTCGGGAATGGCCATTTCGTGGCACTGTTTCCAGAATGTGCCGGGGCGGTTGTTCGCCTTGTAGTGCAGGATGATAAAATCGCGGATCGAAGTGAATTCGAAATCCATCTGGCTGTTGAATGCGTCGATATCCGCTGCCTCGAAACCCGCCGTCGGGAAGAAATTGAGCAATTTGGCAATGCCCGCCTGAATCAAGTGAATACTTGTCGATTCCAGCGGTTCGAGGAAGCCGCTAGACAGCCCCAACGCGATGCAGTTCTTTTTCCATATTTGGCGACGCTTACCGGTGACGAAACGCAGTTGCCGCGGTTCGGCCAGTGCTTCGCCGTCAAGATTGGACATCAATGTGTCTGCGGCGTCGGCGTCACTGACAAACTGGTTGCAATAGACATAGCCGTTGCCGGTGCGGTGTTGCAGCGGGATGCGCCATTGCCAGCCTGCCTCGCGCGCTGTGGATCGGGTGTAAGGCGTTAGTGGATCAACCGAAGCGCAGGGAACGGCAAGCGCGCGGTCGCAGGGCAGGTAATTCGACCAGTCTTCGTAGCCGCGGAGAACTCCTATTAGCGGGATCTGATTCCCGGCAGCATCCAGCACTGGATTGCCATTAGCATCCACCACCACATCGCCGTTGAGGTTAAAGTTAGTCAGGGTGTCGCTTGTCAAGCCATTTCCGTCATAATCAGCAGGCCCCGACTCAGGGACCAGATGGCGACCAGTCGAGAAGCCGACGATCGTC